>DASWAW010000192.1:0-5824 GCA_036390955.1 Arthrobacter sp. | reverse complement strand
ACGCCACCCAGGTGTTCGGCGGCTATGGCTTCATCAACGAATTCACCGTGGCACGCCACTACCGCGACTCCAAGATCCTTGAAGTCGGCGAGGGCACCACGGAGGTCCAGCTGATGCTGATCGCCCGCGAACTGGGGCTCTAACCGGCCCGCTGGCCGCAACCGCCGAGAAAAGGATCAACGATGATTAACAAAGTTGTTGCCAGCGCCGCCGAGGCCGTCGCGGACATCCACGACGGCGCCTCGCTCGCCGTCGGCGGGTTCGGGCTCTGCGGCATTCCGGTGGCGCTGATCGATGCCCTGCACCAGAGCGGCGCCACGAACCTGGAGACCGTGAGCAACAACTGCGGCGTCGACGACTGGGGACTCGGGATCCTGCTCCGGGACGGCCGGATCCGCCGCACCGTCAGCTCCTACGTGGGGGAAAACAAGGAATTCGCCCGGCAGTACCTCGCCGGTGAGCTCGAAGTGGTCCTCACCCCGCAGGGCACCCTCGCCGAGAAGCTGCGCGCCGGCGGCGCCGGCATCCCCGCGTTCTACACCCCGGCCGGCGTCGGCACCCAGGTGTCCGACGGCGGCCTGCCGCAGAAGTACGACGCCGGCGGCAACGTCGCGATCGCCTCCGCGGCGAAGGAGGTGCGCAGCTTCAACGGCGCCGACTACGTCCTCGAGGAGTCGCTGACCCCCGACTTCGGGCTCGTGCACGCCTGGAAGGGCGACCGCCACGGCAACCTCGTTTTCCACGCCACCGCGATGAACTTCAACCCGCTCTGCGCCATGGCCGGGAAGATCACCATCGCCGAGGTCGAGGAACTCGTGGAGCCGGGAGAACTGGACCCCGAACACGTCCACATTCCCGGCATCTTCGTCCAGCGCGTGGTGCTCGCGCCCGGCGTCGAGAAGCGGATCGAGAAGCGGACGGTGGCCCTGGCGGCCGCATCCGGGACCGCGGCGCCCGCCACGGCGGTGCCCGCCACTGCAGCGTCCGGCACGGCAGCGCCGGCCACCGCAACAGACCAGTCAGGAGCCTAGGCCATGGAATCGAACAACCTGCAGGGTGCCCCGCCCCGTCCCGAAGCGGTCCGGCACGAATACCGGCCGGCCGCCGTCGAGCACCCTGCCGGGGTGGAGAGCAAGGGCTGGACGCGGAACGAACTGGCCGCAAGGGTGGCGCAGGAACTGCGCAACGGCCAGTACGTTAACCTCGGCATCGGCATGCCCACCCTGATTCCGAACTACATCCCCGCCGGGGTCGAGGTGGTCCTGCACTCCGAGAACGGCATCCTCGGCGTCGGGCCGTACCCGGGGGAGGACGCAGTCGATCCGGACCTGATCAACGCCGGGAAGGAAACGGTCACTGTCAACAAGGGCGCCGCGTTCTTCGACTCCGCCACGTCCTTCGGCATGATCCGCGGCGGGCATGTGGATGTGGCCGTGCTCGGTGCGATGGAAGTGGCCCAGAACGGCGACCTCGCCAACTGGATGATCCCGGGCAAAATGGTCAAGGGCATGGGCGGCGCCATGGACCTGGTGTTCGGCGCCAAAAAGGTGATCGTGATGATGGAGCACGTGGACCGCAACGGCAAACCCAAGATCGTGGAACAGTGCACGCTCCCGCTGACCGGCAAAGGCTGCGTGGACCGCATCATCACCGACCTCGCGGTCATCGACGTCGTGACCGACGACGGCGTGTCCCGGCTGGTCCTGCGGGAGCTCGCCCCCAACGTATCCGTGGAGGACGTGGCCGCGGCCACCGGCGCCGAACTCTTCGAGGAAGACCAGGAACTGACCGTATGACGGCGAACCCCCCGCACGGGAGCGACCCCCGTGTCAGCGACCCCCATGTCATCCAACCCCGTGTCATCGAACAGCGCGGACTCTACTTCGACGAGCTCGAGGAGGACGTGGTCTACGCACACCGGCCCGGCCGGACCGTGACCGAGGCGGACAACGTCCTGTTCACCACGATGACCATGAACACCCAAGCCCTGCACCTGGATGCCGCCTGGAGCGCCGAGCAGCCGTTCGGCCAGCGCCTGGTGAACTCCATGTTCACCCTGGCCACGGTCGTGGGGCAGTCCGTTCCGCAGCTGACCCAGGGCACCATCATCGCCCAGCTGGGGCTCACCGACGTGTCCTTCCCGCACCCGATGTACCACGGCGACACTCTCTACACGGAGACGGTCGTGACCGGGAAACGGCTCTCCTCCTCGCGCCCCGGCCAGGGGATTGTGACCATGAAGCACACCGGCCGGAACCAGAACGGCGAGGTGGTCGCCCTCGCCACCCGCAGCTGCCTGATGTGGACACGGGAAGCACATACCGCCGCGCAGCAGGCGCACGCGCCCGGAACGAACCTGCAACAGTCAAGAACAGCCCGGAAAGAACCAGCGCAAAAGGGCAGAATAGAGACATGAGCTTTCTGATGGGTCCTGCCCTGCTGTTTTGCCCTGCCGACCGCCCCGAGCGCTACCAGAAGGCGGCCGAGCGTTCCGACGCCGTGATCGTGGACCTCGAGGACGCCGTCGCGCCGGCGGACAAGCAGCGCGCCCGCGGCGCGATCCTCGCCCAGCTCGGCGCCACCGGCGACGTCCCGGAGCTGGACCCGAGCCGCACCATCATCCGGATCAACCCGGCCGGCACGGAGGAGCACGAAAAGGACCTGCACTGCCTCAAGCACACCCCGTACCGGCACATCATGCTGGCGAAGGCCGAAACCGCGGAGCAGCTCCGGGATCTTGAGGGCTACAGTGTGATCGCGCTGTGCGAAACGGCGCTGGGGATCGTGAACGCCGCCGCGATCGCGGCCGAACCCAACGTGGTCGGGCTGATGTGGGGCGCCGAGGACCTGCTGGCCTCGCTCGGCGGCACCTCCAGCAGGACCGACGACGGCGCCTACCGCGCGGTGGCGCTGCACGCCAGATCCACGGTGCTGCTCGCAGCCGGAGCCTTCGGCAAGGACGCGATCGACTCGGTCTACGTCAACATCCCGGACCTTGACGGGCTGGCAGCCGAGTCGCGCGACGCCGTCGCCTCGGGATTCGGTTCCAAGGCCTGCATCCACCCGAACCAGGTGGCCGTGGTCCGCGGAGCCTACGCGCCTGCGCAGTCGGACGTCGCGGCGGCCAGAGAGCTCCTGGAGGCTGCCGCTGCAGCCGGTTCCGGCGTGTTCCAGTTCAACGGAAAGATGATCGACGGCCCCATCCTCAGGCACGCCGAATCCACCCTCCGCCGCGCGGGGCACTAGGTTCTTCAGGCTCCGGGTCGCCGGCGGGGCATGAGGCTGAAGCTGCCCCCGGCTTCCGCGGTGGGAAAAACGGACATGCTCAGCGCTTCCAGAGGTACCGGTTCTCCGGCCGGCCGGCGGCACCGTAGCGGGGCGTCAGCCGGGCGAAGCCGTGGATGACCAGATACTCGAGGTAGCGCCGCGCGCTGACCCGCGAGAGTCCGAGCTGAAGCGCCATCCCGGCCGCCGAGACATCCTCCGGGCTTGACTTGAGCGCTTCGATGACGGCATCCAGCGTGGGCCGGGACAGACCTTTCGGCAGCCTGGCCGGGGGCCCCGCAAGTGACCCTGCCACGGCGTCCTCGGCCGTGGCCCGGCGTGACGGCGCCACGAGGCGGTCTATGCTGTCCTGGTCCAGCGGTCCGGCCGCCCCGCCCGCGGCGAGTTCGCGGCGCAGCAACAGGTACTCGTCGAGCCGTTCGTTCAGGGCTTGGGACGTAAAGGGCTTGACCAGATAATGCAGCACTCCGCCCGCCATCGCTCCGCGGACCGTGTCCAGTTCCCTCGAGGCCGTGATGACCAGGACGTCGAGGGCCTGCTGCCGGCCGCGGAGCGTCCGGAGCACGTCCAGGCCGGACATGTCCGGAAGGTGGATGTCCAGCAGGACCAGTTCCGGCCGCAGCTCCGCCGCCAGATCAAGCCCCTGCTGCCCGGTATGGGCCAGGCTGACGACGTCGAAGCCGCCGCGGGCCAGCAGGAACCCGTGGTGGATCCCGGCCACTGCCACGTCATCGTCAATGATGAGGGTGCGTATGGGGTTCATAGTTTTTGAAGTTCCGCCTCTTTTGTCTTCAGAACTACGGTGAAGCAGGCGCCGCCCAGCGCGGAGGGTGAGACTGACGCCCCGCCGCCCCGGCGGCGGGCCACGCGCTGGACCAGCGCCAGCCCGAAGCCGCGGCTATTGATCCCCTTGGCTTGCTTCGTGGTGACGCCGGGTTCGAACACCGCGGCCCGTTCCTGCTCAGGGACACCAGGCCCGTCGTCCTCGACCGTGATGGTGCGTTCGCCGTCGGGAGCCTCATCCAGCCGCACGGCGACGGTGCTGTCATAGCCGGCGGCGTCCACCGCGTTGTCGATCAGGTTCCCGAGGACGGTGATGACGTCTCCGGTGCCATCCGGGGTGCACGCTGAGTCCGGGCTCACCAGGATCTCCACGCCGCGCTCGGCGCAGACCGTTGACTTGGCAATCAGCAGCGCCCGGACGTCGTGGTCGGTGATTCCAGCGGCCAGCGGGCGGTTCACGAAGGCGGCGTCGGTGTGGCTTCGGCCCAGGTACTCCACGGCCTTGCCCTGCTCACCCAGCTCCAGGAGACCTGAAATCACGTGCAGCTTGTTCGCGAATTCGTGGGCCTGGGCCCGCAGTGCCTGCGTCACGTCCAAGGCGCCGTCCCGGTCGCGGAGGATCGTGTGGAGCTCGGTACGGTCGCGAAGGATGAGGACCTTGCCCACCTCCCGTCCGTCCACCGTGGCGGCGTTGACCTTGCCCAGCAGGATCCGTTCCCCGGACAGCACCAGCTCCTCCGTGGCGGTACCGGCGGCGAGCATGCGTCGGATCCCGGGTTCCAGGCATTCGCTGGCGGGCTTTCCCGTGATCCCCTCGTCCACGCCCAGCAGCCGGCGGGCTTCGTCGTTGACGAGTGCCACCTTCCCCTCGGCGTCGACGGCGACGAGCCCCTCGCCGAGGCCGTGCAGCATCGCGTCGCGGGTCTCGAGCAGGGCCGCGATATCCTCCGGTTCCAGCTTGTAGATCCGCCGCCAGACGAGCTTCGAGATGTACATCGCCCCGAGTGATCCCAGCACTGCTGCCCCGAGGAGCCAGCCGAACAGCTGCGGCAAGTCCTCGTAGAGGTCCTGGGCCAGGGTGCTTTCCAGCACGCCAACGGAGGCCGAGCCGATCACGGTGCCGGCGCCGTCGAAGATGGGAACCTTGACCCGCCAGGATTCGCCCAGGGTCCCTGTCTGGGTGCCGACGTAAATTTCACCGGAAAGCGGCACTGAGGGATCGGTGGAGACGGGCCGGCCGATTTCCGCCGGGTTCGGGTGGGACTGGCGGACCCCGTGGCGGTCCGTCACCACGACGTAGGTGACATTCGAGGCCTGCCGGATCACTTCGGCGATGGGCTGGATGGTCTGGGCCGGTTGCGGTGTCCCGAAGGCATTGACCACCGACGGCAGCCGGGCCACGCTCTCGGCCACTCCGATCAGCCGTCCCTTGTAGGCCTCCCTGAGCTGCTGCTCCTGCATCCGGATGGTCACGACCCCCACCGCCGTCAGCACAGCCAGCACGATGCCAAGCTGCAGCGCAACCAGCTGGAAGCGTAGGGGAATCCTGTGAATCATGTCACAAGTTTCCCATCCCGCCTGCCGCCCCACGGCCCAAACCAGCGCCCGGGGCCGTGACCAATATGACCACTACTACCTCTACGGCCAAATTCTGGTCCCCGGGCCCGGCCGCTCCTAGTCTCTGGGAAGTGATTCCGATGACGTGCGTCACATTCATACAAGGAGCAACCATGACTTCCCCCTCCAACTTCACGCG
>DASWAW010000191.1:0-3771 GCA_036390955.1 Arthrobacter sp. | reverse complement strand
CCCCGCTGTCCGCCCGGACTGCCCCACCAGAGGACTGACCCATGACTGACACCTGGCTGATCGTAGGCCTCGGGAACCCGGGGACGGAGTACGCCCACAACCGGCACAACGTCGGCCAGATGGTCCTCGACGAACTCGCTTCCCGGATCGGGAGCGGCTTCAAGTCCCACAAGTCCCGGGCCCAGGTCCTCGAGGGCCGGCTGGGCATCGGCGGCCCCCGCGTGGTGCTGGCCAAGCCGCTGTCCTACATGAACGTCTCCGGCGGCCCGGTCTCGGCCCTGTCCCGGTTCTACGACGTCGACCCCGGCCACGTCATCGCCGTGCACGACGAAATCGATATCCCGTTCAACACGGTGAAACTGAAGCTCGGCGGCGGCGAAGGCGGCCACAACGGTCTCCGGGATATCTCCAGGGCCCTCGCCACCAAGGACTACCTCCGGGTGCGGGTCGGCGTGGGCCGCCCGCCCGGCCGGATGGACACCGCAGACTTTGTGCTGAAGGACTTTTCCGGCTCCGAGAAGAAGGAACTGCCGTTCCTGATCGACACCGCGGCCGACGCCGTGGAAGCTTTGGTCCGGGATGGCCTGCCGGCCGCCCAGCAGCAGTTCCACCCTGCGAAGGCCCCCTAGGCGGAAAGCGCAGGGCGCTCCCGCCGCGTGACGCGTCGCCGCCGGCCCCCGAATTGCTTCCAAGCGTCCGGAAATGCCGATATGATCGCTCTACTCTCATGTCGGGGGATAGGGATACGCTACTTCTAAGCGGACGGTCTCGGTTTTGCTGTCCGCAAAGCGGTACGAAGGAAACTAGATGTCGAGGGAATCGCTGGGCTGGGGAAATGTTTCCACTACATTGGCACCCGCCGAAGAAGAAGCTGCAACCGGTCCTCTGGACCGGCACAGATGGACAGGGCTCGCGCGCAACGCCGACGCGGACCGGGTCCGCAGCGCCCTGCTCGCGGACGACCGCATGGGCGTGGTTATCACCGGCGACCGCGGCGTGGGTAAAACCCAGGTAGGACGCACTGCGATCGCGGGCTTCGGTCCCGACGTCTACACCCTCCAGCTGCGCAGCTCCGGACCGGGCTCGGCAACCCCCTACGGTTGCCTGGCATTCACGCTCGCCCGCCTGCCACAAAGTTCCCTCGGTTCGCCGACGGCCATCCTGCACGGCATCACCTCCCTGATCCGGGACGACGCCGCCGGACGCAAATGCGTCATCATGCTGGACAACGCCGGAAACCTGGACGAACTGAGCACCGGCGTGCTGCTCAACCTGCTCCAGACCCGCACGGCACGGCTCGTCGCCACTGCCCAGCGGACAACGGACCTGCCGCCGGACTTCTACTGGCTCCTCACCTCCGGGCAGCTGGCCGAGGTCAGGCTCGCCAACCTCACCGAAGTCGAAACCCTCGAGGTGCTCAAGGCAGCGCTCGGGCACCGGGTGTCCAGCGCGCTGGCGAGCCAGTTGCACCAGCTGGTCGGCGGCAGCCCGACCCTGCTGCAGGCAGTGGTCTCGGAGCAGATCGAACGCGGCAACCTCGTCCTGTCCGGGTCCGTCTGGACCCTGGTGGATGAGGTGGTCCTGGACGGGCGCACCGCGCTGGAGGACATCGTCCGGGCACGCTATGCCCGGGAAACACCCGTGGCCCGGGAGCTCATCGAGGTCCTGTCCTGCGCCCGGACCCTGCCTTTGGCCCGGCTCGCGCGGATGTACAGCCCCGGGGTGATTGCGGACATGGAGGACGCGGGCCAGATTGTCGTGGACCGGACCGACCGGCACCGGGTATCGCTGGGGGACCGCTACCTGGGTGACATCGTCCGCAACTGGCTCAGCGTGGAGCGCAGGCTGGAGCTGCGGGACAAGGTCCCGGGTCACCAGCAGGACGAACTGAACGAGCTGACCGTGGAGGACCTGCTGGCCTACGCCGCCTGGACGCACGACTGCGACGCGCCGCTGGCACCCGCCCACGCGGTGGCGGCGGCCGCCGCCGCCGTCAGGCTCTTTGACCCGAAGTTTGCCCTCAAGTGCGCCGGCAGCCTGAGCCCGGAGGACCCGGAATGGACCGAGGGGCAGCTGCAGAAATCCGCCGCCTATCTCCAACTGGGGCTGCCCCTGCAGGCCATGGCCGCGCTGGACGACGTCTCCGAGGCCCAGCTCAGCGGCCTCGGCGCCGAGGCGTACGCGGACCTCATTGCCGCGAAGGCGGACTGCATGTCATGGCTCGAGGACCGGACCGACCAGGTCCCCGAGCTGATCCGCCAGGCCCGGCTGCGGCTCCTCGAACTCGGTGAGACCCATGCCGCATCCACGCAGGAGCTGACCCGTGCCGGCCTGTGCCTGGACCTCTGCGAATTCAACTACCTGTCCTTCGTCGGTGACTACAAGCCAATGATGGACCGGCTCACCGCGGCGGCTTCCCCGGCCGTGGATGACATCGATCCCGTGCACCGGCTCAGGTCCGGGATCATCCTGATGGAAGCCCTCTGCATGACGGGCAAGGAACTCGATGCCCGCAAGCTGATGCGCGACATCGGCGGCCAGCTCGGGGAATGGTCCAACGTTCCTCGGATCCGCGAGAACTATGCCTGGCGATCCTTTAACGTGTTGCTGCTGTCGGGACAATGGCGCCAGAGCATCGACATGCTCAAGGACGCCAGCGGCCGGGCCGGCCACGGGCTGCATTCCGGCAGCGCACCCACTGATCTGGCCGTTGGACTCGCCTATGTCTACGCCGGCCGGGGCTACATGGCGCTCGACCCGCTCCTGGCCGCGATTGCGCAGCTCGAGGTCCGGGCGAGCCTGCACTCATTGCGGCAGGCCTACGCGGCCACTGCCTTCGCCTACGCCCAGACCGGAAATTCCGTGCAGGCCACCGTCTACCTTGACCGCGCACGGTCAGCCGACGGCCCCGCCCGCTTTGCGGTCCGCAGCTCCGCGGACTTCTGCCTGGATATGGCCTCGCGCTGGCTGGGCGATCCGGAAGCAAAGGACCGGCTGGTCCGCTCCGCCGAGGAGCACTACCGGGCCGGGCGGTACACCCTGGCCGGCATCTGCATGCTCGGGGCCACGGTCAACGGCACCACCAAGGACTTCCTGTTCATGGAGGAGATCGCCGGGTTGCGGCAGGGCCCGCTGGCGGAGCTGTCCCGGACCGTTGCCGTCGGCAGCCGCAAGAAGGACGCCGCCATCATGCTGGAGGCCGCAGCCCAGGCCGCGGCCATGGAACTCGACGCAGTCCAGGCCAGATGCGCAGCCCTTGCCTTCGACTTCGCCAAGGCTGCGGGTCTGAGCGGGAGGGCCAGCGCCGCGCACGCCATCCTGGAGAGCCTCGCGGACGCCGTACCGGCCCTGCCGATCATGCCCCGGAACAAGGGGCCGCTGCTTACGGACAGGGAGCGGCAGATAGCGACCCTCGCCGGCAACGGCGTCTCGAACAAGGACATTGCCCTGG
Organism: Arthrobacter sp.; assembly: GCA_036390955.1. Taxonomy (GTDB): domain Bacteria; phylum Actinomycetota; class Actinomycetes; order Actinomycetales; family Micrococcaceae; genus Arthrobacter. Next base: position 320 of record DASWAW010000191.1, on the reverse strand, counting down.
CCATCGGCATCTCAGTGAGAACAGTGGAAGGCCACCTGTACCAGGTGTTCACCAAGCTGGGAGTTTCTTCGCGAAGTGATCTGCTTGGACTCATCTAGGGGCCCGGCGGGAGCCCCCGGCACCGAGGCGTCGCGCGCCTTGACCGGGAGATCGGATGATTTGATGTCGGCAGTCGAGTCCCTCCGGGGCGGCAGCCATGTGGCGGTCTTCGTCCTCGGCGATAGCGGGATGGGCAAGTCCAGGCTCATCGAAGCCGTGGTGGCGGAGCTGGGCTCCGACGTGACGCCGGTGCGGATCCACGGCAGCGCGTCGCTGACGAA
>DASWAW010000190.1:0-4539 GCA_036390955.1 Arthrobacter sp. | reverse complement strand
GTCGACCAGGCCATCGCCGCCGTTGAATCGGACACCGCGGGCGCGGTGGTCAGCTTCAGTGGCGTGGTCCGGAACCACGACGGCGGCAAACCCGTCTTGCGGCTCAGCTACAGCGCGCACCCGACGGCACACCAGGTGATGTCCGACGTCGTCGCGCAGCTCGTCGCCGAACAGGCAGCCGCGGCAGACGCCGGCCGGACGGCCGGCGAAACCGGCGCTGTGCCGGGCCAGCCGGTGCGGATCTGGGTGGCGCACCGGATCGGGATGCTCGAGATCGGGGACCCCGCGCTGGTCTGCGCCGTCTCCGCCGCGCACCGGGGCCAGGCCTTCGCGGTCTGCTCGGAACTGGTGGACCGGATCAAGGCCCAGGTTCCGATCTGGAAGGAACAATTCTTCACCGACGGCACGGTCGAGTGGGTCGGCGCGGGGGCATAGTCCCGCGTCAACGCGCCGGCGGCCGCCGTGCGCCGGCCCCGTCATGCAGGGCCCCCGGTTCAGGCGCGCCCCGGCCCCGGCGGTAGGGTTGATGGCATGATCGAACAACTCGCAGTCGCCGTGCTGGGCGCGAATGGGCGCATGGGCGCCGAAGCGGTGAAGGCTGTCGAAGCCGCCGCGGACCTCAAGCTTGTCGCCGCCCTGGGCCGGAACGATTCCCTGGACAGCCTGGTCGACGCCGGCGCCCGGATCGTGGTGGACCTGACGGTCCCCGAGAGCACCGAAGCGAACGTGCGCTTCGCCGTTGAACACGGCATGCACGCCGTGGTGGGCACCACGGGCTGGGACGCCGGAAGGCTGGGCCGGCTCGAGGAGCTCCTCGCCGCCCGGACCGGCGTCGGCGTCCTGATCGCCCCGAACTTCGCGCTCGGATCCGTTCTCGCGTCCGCCTTCGCCGCCAAGGCCGCGCGCTACTTCGAATCGGTCGAAATCATCGAACTGCACCACCCGGACAAGGTGGACGCCCCGTCCGGAACCGCCGTGCGCACTGCGCAGCTGATCTCCGCCGAGCGCGAAGCCGCCGGACTTTCCGCCAGCCCCGACGCCACCACCAGCGAGCTCCCCGGCGCGCGCGGCTGCGATGTCGACGGCGTCCGCGTCCACAGCGTCCGGCTCCGCGGCCTCGTGGCCCACCAGGAAGTCCTGCTGGGCGGGCCGGGGGAGCAGCTGACCCTCCGGCACGACTCGTTCGAGCGGTCCTCGTTCATGCCCGGTGTGCTGCTGGGCGTGCGGAACATCGCGTCCCACCCGGGCCTCACCGTGGGCCTGGACGGCTACCTGGACCTGGGGCTCTGAGCGCCGTGGCCAACGTCCTGACTGCCTTCAAAACCAACCGCACCAAGATCTGGGTCGGGGCCGTGACCCTGCTGCTGGTCTTCTACCTCGTGGTGTCCTTCCAGCGCGCGTTCCTGCTGATGCTGGACGCCAATCCGGTGGCGAAGGCCATTGGCGTGGCGTATCTGCTCCTGCCGGTGATCGGGGCCTGGGCCCTCGTCCGCGAGCTGCTCTTCGGCGCCCGGACCGAGCGGCTGGCAAAGATCCTGGAAGCCGAGGGCGGCCTGCCGGAGGACAACCTGCCGCGCACCCCCGCGGGGCGCATCATCCGCGAGGCCGCGGACCGGGAATTCGAAAAATACCGCGCCGAGACGGAAGCCGCGCCGGAGGACTGGCGTTCCTGGTTCCGGCTCAGCTGCGCCTACGACGCCGCGGGCGACCGCAAGCGGGCGCGCGCCTCGATGCGCGACGCCGTCCGGCTGTACCGGACGGGATCCCGCCAGGCCTGAGCCGCGGGTCGGCGGCCCTCAATCCGCGGTTAGCGGATGCGGGCCGGCTGGTGCCGGCCGAGCTGGTTCGCGGCATGCGCCACCCACTCCAGCGGCCCCCGCCACAGCAGGGCCGCGAACATGGCGCCCAGGGCCAGGATCGCCGCCGCCTGCGCCCAGTAGACGCCCTCCACCGTCCACCCGGCCGGTAGGGGCTGGCCGTACAGGGCGGCCATCACGCACAAGTGGGCCGTGTAGAAGCTCAGGGTCATGGCACCGGCGCCCCGCAGCGGGAGCAGGAAGTCCCAACCGGTCCCCTGGACCACGCGGCCCAGCAGCAGGCAGACACCCACGACGGCGGCTGCCACCCCCGAGGTGTGCAGCAGATCCAGGGTGGTGCCCGAATGCGGGGCGCTGGAGGCGAGCCACCAGGCGGAGCCGGTTTGGTCCACCCCGGCCAGGTTGACCTGCAGGAGGCTCTCCAGCGGATACGAGGGATTGAGCAGGGACGCCTGCAGCGCCGCCCGGCCGCCCCAGTCCTCCATCATCACCACGCTCAGCCACTTGGCCAGGACGGCGACCACGGTTCCGGCCGCCACCAGGAGTACCGGGACCACTGCCGACGTGAGGGCCAGCCGGCCGATCGCGAGGCCGATCAGCAGATAGGCAATCCACTGCAGGACGGGGTAGTAACCGGTCAGGAACAGATCGCCCAGCAGCACCGCGGGGGTGGACAGATCCTCCCACTTGGGGTTGTGGCCCAGCTGCAGGGGCGGCGCGGCGGCGAGGAGCCAGGGCCGCAGCAGGAAGGCGAGCGCCGGGGTCACCAGCACCCAGCCGAGGGCGAGTACCAGCAGGTGTTTGACGTCCAGTCCGAGGAACGGCAGCACACAAAGGAACAGCACGGCGTAGTGGACCAGGATGATGGCGATGTTCACTTCCAGCCCCCCGATGGAGAGCCCGACGGCGCCCACCACCAGGGCGCGGAGGGCGACTCCCCGGCGGGCCGCCCACAGTTGCAGGCCCTGGAGCGGTTGCTGTTTGCCGGTTGAGAGTGCCAGCCCGATACCGGCGAGCACCGCGAACAGGGCCGAGGCGCGTCCGGAAAACACCAGCCCCACCCAGGTGGGTGTGAGCTGGGCGTTGGACTCGAAGGTGGGGAACACATGGGTGGCCATCATGCCCAGGAGCGCCAGCCCGCGGGCGGCATCGATGCCGGACAGCCGCGCCCCGGCCGCTTTGCCGGCGGCCGGCCGGGAAGTGGAGGCAGTTGCGCGCGGCGTCATCTTTCGATCGTCTCATGACGGGCCCGGGTGATTTCCGCCAACGGGGCGGATCCGGGATGTTCACAGGAGCCGCACAGGCCTTGTATTCGAATATATGTTCGAATACCATGTCGTTATGAACAATCCATCAGAACCCGTTCAGCCGGACGCAACACCCGGCGTACTGAAGGCCATGAGCCCCGGCGTCGTGGACTTCCTGTTCCGGCAACTCGTTGCCGGCGAGCCCGCGGAGGACGTCCAGTGGCAGCAGGAGGGCGCCGTCCTCTCGGCGCAGCCGCCCGGCGCCGAGCTTGCCCGCCGGCTCGCCGAGACCGACCTTGAAGCGCTCACACCCGGCGAACTGTTCCACTATGTCCGGGCAGCCCAGCGGCTCGCCTCATGGGCCGAGGGGCTTCGGGAGGACGCCGTGGGCCGCTACTGCGCCACACCCTCCGGCAGGACTGCCCCCGCCGCGTGAGCAGTGCCTAGGATGGCAGGGTGACCACCGCGCTGACGCTTGCCGCCATCCAGTACACGGCCCTCGACGGCGGCCTTGCCGCCAATGTCCCGGAACACATCCGCCTCATCGAGGACGCGGACGACCACGGTGCCCGCCTGGTGGTCTTTCCCGAGCTTTCCCTCACCGGGTACCGGCTGGACAAACTGGCGGACCCGGAGCACTGGGTGACCGCCGGGGACCCCCGGCTGGACGGGCTGCGCGAAATCTGCCGGCGGACCGGGATCACCGCGGTCGTCGGCGCCCCGTTCAGGGAAGCGGACGGCACGCCGCGGCTGGCCGCACTCGCCCTGCACCCCGGCGGCGGGCTGGAAGCCGGCTTCAAGGTGTGGCTCCACGGCCCGGAGCAGCAGTCCTTCAGCGCCGGGGACCGGGCGGCCATCCTGGACCTCGACGGCTGGAAGGTTGCCCTGGCCATCTGCCGGGACACGGCCCACCCGGCTCATGCCCGCGGGGCGGCGGAGGCTGGCGCGGACATCTATGCGGTCTCGGCCCTCTACACCGCCGGCGAGGAAAACCGGCTGGCCCGGCACCTCGGCGGGCGGGCCAGGGAGAACCGGACGTTCAGCCTGCTGGCCAACCTCGGCGGCACCACCGGGCTCGGGGACTCGGCCGGCGGGAGCGGTTTCTGGGGACCGGACGGACGCGTGATCCGGCAGGCCGCCGGAACGGGGACCGAAGTGCTGACCGCGACCGTGCAGCACAACGTCCTGGACCACTACGCCCGGGAACGCACTGCCCTCCATTACCGGGCTCCCGAGTCCCCCCGGCCGGCCTCCGGGTGAGGGCCGCGGGCCGGGTTTGATCTTCATCACGTCGCCGCCATTGTCACATCACGCCGGGGACAGGGTAACGTTTTTCATATGGCTGACTCTGATACTCGCTCTTACACGTTCGGAACCCTCGTGACCGCCATGGTCACGCCTTTCACTTCCGACGGTGAGGTCGACTACCAGCAGAACGCCGAACTGGCCAACAAGCTCGTCGACGACGGCAACGA
>DASWAW010000189.1:0-4306 GCA_036390955.1 Arthrobacter sp. | reverse complement strand
TTGCGGTAGTCGCTGATGTCGTAGCCGTTGTCGTCCTGCGGTGAGGTGTAGATCGGGGACAGCCAGATGACGTCGACGCCGAGCCGGTGCAGGTAGTCCAGCTTGCTGATGATGCCGCGCAGGTCCCCGATGCCGTCCCCGTTGGAATCGGCGAAGCTGCGCGGATAGATCTGATAGACGACGGCGCTCTGGAACCAGTCGCGGGCAGGAACCTTAACGGATTCGTCAGTCGGCTGTTCTACCGTCATGGGGACTCCTCAGCTGCTCCAGCGGGCACCGGCGGCCAGCATCGGCGCTGACTCACCAACGTCTGATTATTGAACAGTTCCCGCAGGCAGGGAAGACCCCGCCGGCGCTATGTGGACGGCCCCGGGCCGGGCGGCGAGCGTGTCGGGGCTGCGGCGCCCGCTGCACCCGATGCCCGCGGGGCCCGGTGCCCGCTAGTTCTGCGCGGCGATGCTTTTGTCGCGGTCCTCGAAGACTTCCTCGCCGGGGCCGGTGAACGCCTTGGATCGCTGGATCGCCTCGATGGATCCGGTAAACAGCTGGGAGTCGTGCGGATCGGCCGGGTGCCGGCTGTGTTCGTCCGCGGCAGAGACCTTGCCCGGCTGCTTCGCGGCGGCGCCGGATGGTGCCGAACCGCCGTGCGAACCGGCGGTGCCCGACGCCCCGGACGCATCGGACGCCCCGGACGCGTCGGCCGCGGCAGCGCCGGAGCCGAGCCCAGCGGAACCGAGCGTCTCGAGCCGGACGTGGGGGAGCGCCGTCGGGTGTTCCTGCTGCAGGAACAGCACCAGCTCCTCGCGGATCAGGCAGCGCAGGTCAAAGAGCGTGGCGCTGTCGGCGGCGCTGACCAGGATGCGGACCCGGACGAAGCCGGCGGTCGCATCGGTGATCTGCAGGATGCCCACACGCTTGTCCCAGAGCTCGGTGGAGGCCAGGACCCTCTTGAGTTCGGCGCGCATGTCCTCAACCGGGGCCCGCCAGTCGAGGTCGAACTCCACGGTGCCCATGACCTCGGACTGCCGCCGGGTCCAGTTCTCGAACGGGGTGGTGGTGAAGTAGGTCGAGGGCAGGATCATCCGCCGGTCATCCCAGATGTGGACCACCACGTAGGTCAGGGTGATTTCCTCGATCCGGCCCCATTCCTTCTGCACCACCACCACGTCGTCCACCCGGATCGCGTCCGTGAAGGCAAGCTGGATGCCGGCGAAAACGTTCACCAGTGAGGTCTGCGCCGCGAGACCCGCGACGATCGAGATCACGCCGGCGGAGGCCAGCAGCCCGGCGCCGAGGGCCTGGATCGCGGGGAACGTCAGCATCGCGACGCCCAGGGCCACGATGACGATCAGGGCGACGCCGATCCGGCGGGCGAGGATGACCTGGGTCCGGAGCCTGCGGGCTCGGCGGTTGTCCGCCACGTCCACCCGGTAGCGGGTCAGCACCATGGTCTCGATGATCAGGAACACCGCGACCGCCAGCCATGCGAGGGACCCGATGACTGCAATCTGCAGCGCATGGTCCAGGTTGCGGCGCCATTCCGCGTCGTCCGTGGTCAGGCCCAGGGCGATCCGGACGGCGATGAGGCAGAGCGCAAAACGCAACGGCAGGCGCGCCACCCGGGAGGTCTCGCGGAGGGCGGGCTGGTTGCGGTTGAGCCGGAGCACAATCCGGCGCACCAGCCAGGAGGCCAGGAGCCCGCCGGCCACGGCGAGAGCCACTGCGAGGAGAGGGGCCAGGAAGGGCATGGCGGGATCAAGGACGTCTTGCATTACTTAAGCTCTAGCAAGCTTCCGCGGCCAATTGAAATCTGCAGGGGGCAACGTGGGAAGCATCACGGCCGGAGCAACGGGACCCCTTCCCGTGAAGGACAGGGCGCCAAGGGTCCTAAGACCCTAGTTTTGACGGCCAAAGACCAGAGAATTGTCCAACCACTTTATTTTCCTTGGGGGAGGGTGCATGCGCCGGACCGGGTCATTCGTCACAGCTTTTTCCGCTGCCTGCGCAGTTGCAGTACTTGCCGGCTGCGGGTCGCCCGCAGCCGGACCCGCCACCAGTTCCCCGCCGGCAGCGACGGGCGCAGCAACCAGCACAGCAACTGCCACGGCCACCGCGACCAGCCCCGCGCCGAGCGACGCACCCTCACCTGCCGTCACGGTCCCGGCCGGTTGGAAGACATTCACGACGTCGGACGGCACGCTCGCGTTCGACTACCCGGGGTCGTGGACTGTTGAGGATCGGGCCGGCGAGCCCACGGGGGATCCGGCAGGCGAGGCCACGGGTGATCCGGCAGGCGAGCCCGCCGGGGGCGGCGTCTTTGTGGAGCTGGTAAGTGACTATGGCAAGACCATGGCGACGTTGCGTACCAACATGGTCACGGGCTCAGAGTGCACGGAGAAGTTCCCGTTCATGGTGTACGACTCCGAGCCCGTCCCGGCGCTGACCCAGGGCGGGGTGGCGCCGCGGTTCGTCTACGAGGGGCGCACCGACCCGGCGTCGAGTGACCCGGCGGAGTCCCTGACCCTGGCCTACGGCATCACCTCCGCGCCGGAACCCACCGGGGCTACCGCCTGCCCGATCTTCCACTTCTTCACCTGGCCGCCCAGCGGCGCGATGTTCGGCGGTGTCTATGACCCGTTCAGCACCACTCCGGGCGGTCCCCCGCTGGTGGATACCCCCGAGGTGTACAAGGACACCACAGAGTACAAGTACGTCAAGCAGGCGATTACTTCACTTCGGCCGGTTGGAAAGCAATGACATGAGGAGGCCGGCGGCTCCACCCGGCGCCGCCCTGTGCACCGTTGCCGGGGCCGCCCTCGGTGTGGTCCTGCTGCTGACGTCCTGCGGCTTGTCGCCCTCCCCGCCGGCCGGCGCCGCGGCCTCGGAGAGCCAGGGCAGCAGTGCGGCCCCGTCCGCCACGACTCCGGCCGGGTCGCCGGCGTCGGAGGGCACTGCCCCGGAGGGCCCGGCGTCGGGCTGGACGACGTTTACGACGACGAACGGGGAGCTGTCGTTCGACTACCCCGCCGGCTGGACGGTCAAGGACCCCGGCGGGGCGCTCGCCGGCGACTTCGTGGACGTGATGAACGCCGCGGGGAAACCGATGGCGGGCCTGCGGACGAACATTGTCACGGGGGCGGAATGCCTCGACAAGGCCCCGTACCAGGTCTACGATTCCGCGCCGATGCTCGCACTCGCCGAGGGCGGGGGCGGCGACGGCGGGGTGCCCCGCTACGTGTTCGAATCCCGGGGCGCGGATACTGACCCGGTGGCCACGCGGACCACCATCGCCGCCTACGGCATCACCATGGTCCCCGAGGAGTCCGGCGACACGGCGTGCCCGATGTTCCACCTGTTCCTCTGGCCGCCGAGCGGCGCGTTCTTCGGCGGGACGTACACCCCCGAGAACAACGCGACGCCCGGAGACCCCTCGCTGCCGTATCTGGAGAAAGCCAGGCTCTACGCGTCCACCCCGGAATACCGCGACATCCGGACAATGATCATGTCCCTGCGGCCCGCTGATGCGCCGGCCGGGAAGTAGCCGGCGCCGGCGTGCCCCGGGGAGCGCCCCCGGGGCCGCCACCGCCCAGGATGCCCGTTCCGGTCCCCGCCCGGGCCGGCCGAGGCGGCGGAAGGGATGGCGCATCCTGGCCGTGGCGGCCCTGGCAGCCGTCGGTCTGGTTCTGGTCTCGACGGGAATCAACCTGCTGCTTGAGCGGCAGGAACGGGCCAGCATTACCCCCTACGGCGAACGGATCCAGATCACCGGCGGAACGGTCAATGTCTTCCGGAACGGCCACCCCGGCCCGCCGATTGTGCTCCTCAGCGGCCTGGGAACGGCCGCGCCGGTGCTGGATTTCGCACCGCTGATCCGGGAGTTGGACGATTACAACGTCACGGTCGTTGAGGGATTCGGCTACGGCTACAGCGACATGAGTGCCAGCGAGCGGAGCAACAAGAACATCAGCTCCGAACTCCACGAAGTGCTTGGCAAGCTCAACATCACCCCGCCCTATACCCTGGCCGGCCACTCGATCGCGGGCTTCTACATGCTGGACTACGCCAGCCGCTACCCATCGGAGGTGGCGGCCGTGATCGGGATCGACCCTACGGTGCCGAAAGCCATGAGCGGGCCGGCGGAGGTGCAGACAGGAGTCCTCGGTGCGGCGCGGCTGTTGTCCGTCGCAGGGGTCGTGCGGGCCGCCCTCGTGGTGGCCCCCGGGCTCGGGGAACCCGACGGCGACGCCTACACGCCGGAGCAACGTGAACGCATGCGCCTGATGACGAGCTGGAATTTCGGCAACCA
>DASWAW010000188.1:0-5358 GCA_036390955.1 Arthrobacter sp. | reverse complement strand
CCCCCGGAATCCAGGCAACGCGGGGTCACCTACGGCCCATGCCGGGCCCGTTTATGGGCGCTAAGTGACCCCGCGTTGCTCGGAGGCGTTGCTGTCAGAGGCCGAGGCGGGCCACGGCCTCCTGGCGCATGTCCACCTTGCGGATCTTGCCGGAGACGGTCATCGGGAAGTCCTCGCGCACGTCGACGTAGCGCGGGATCTTGTAGTGCGCCAGCTTCCCGCGGCAGAACTCGGCCAGGCTGCCCGCGTCCATCGGGGCGGCGCCGGGCTTGAGGATCACGCAGGCCATGAGCTCCTCGCCGTACCGGGCGTCAGGGACCCCGATCACCTGCACGTCCTGGATGTCGGGGTGCGTGTACAGGAATTCCTCGATCTCGCGGGGATAGACGTTCTCGCCGCCGCGGATCACCATGTCCTTGATCCGGCCCTCGATCACGATGTAGCCGTCCTCATCCATCCGGGCCAGGTCCCCGGTGTGCATCCAGCCCTCGGCGTCAATCGCCTCGGCGGTCTTGTCCGGCTGGTTCCAGTAGCCCTTCATCACGGAGTAGCCGCGGGTGCACAGTTCGCCGATCTCGCCGCGCTGCAGCACCTCCCCGGTCATCGGGTCCACGATCTGGCTCTCCAGCTGCGGCATGGTCCGGCCCACGCTCTCGGTGCGCTGGGCCATGGTGTCCACACTGCGGGTCATGGTGGACACCGGGGAAGTCTCCGTCATCCCGTAACAAATGACCACATCGGTCATGTTCATCTCCGAGATGACGCGGTTCATCACCTCGATCGGGCACAGCGAGCCCGCCATCACCCCGGTACGCAGGGTCGATAGGTCGTAGGAGGCGAAGTCCGGCAGGGCGAGTTCGGCGATGAACATCGTGGGGACCCCGTACAGTGACGTGCCGCCGAAGTCCTGCACCGCCTCCAGCGCCGCGGCGGGCGTGAACCCGCGGCCCGGGATGATGGTGGCGCAGCCGTGGCTCAGGGCGGCCAGGTTTCCGATCACCATGCCGAAGCAGTGGTAGAACGGCACGGGCAGCACCACCCGGTCGTGCTCGGTGTAGCCCATCAGCTCGCCGATCGAGTAGCCGTTGTTCAGGATGTTGTGGTGCGAGAGCGTGGCCCCCTTGGGGAACCCGGTGGTGCCGGAGGTGTACTGCAGGTTGATGGCGTCGTAGGGGTCCAGCTCGGCCATGCGGGCCTTCAGCACGGCGTGCGCGACGTCGTCGGCCCGCTTGAGCAGTTCCGCGAAGGTCCGCTCCGCCTCCGATTCGGGGACGCCGGCGGTGAGGCCGGGCAGTCCGGCGTCGGGCAGGAACACGAGTTCGTGCAGCTCCGGGCATTCGGCCAGCGCCTGCCGGGCCATGCCGGTGTAGTCGCTGTTGCGGTCCGACGGCGCCGCGACCAGCATCCGCATGCCGTTCTGCTTGACCACGAATTCCAGCTCATGGCTGCGGTACGCGGGATTGACGTTGACCAGGATCGCCCCGGTCTTGGCCGTCGCGTACTGCAGGATGGTCCACTCGGCGCAGTTGGGGCTCCAGATGCCGATCCGGTCACCCTTGGCCACGCCCAGGGCCAGCAGCGCGCGTGCCACGCGGTCGACGTCGTCGTTCAGCTTGGTGTAGCTCCAGCGCCGGGCCTCTTCCCCCGGCACCGCCGCGGCCTCGATCAGGGCGTCCTGGTAGGGGAACCGGGCCACGACCCGTTCGAAATTGTCGCCGATGGTTTCCTCGAGCAGCGGGACGTCAGTGTCCCCGGCTGTGTATGCAAGCATGATGTGACGCTACCAACACTCGGCCCCCAAAAGAAGAGTAAAGCTTGGATGTCCTACGAAATCTTCGGGACGGGAAGCTCCGGCCCGGTATTGTAAAAACCATGAGCACACCCATTGACCTTCAGGCCATCTTCATCCCCAACGACGGCGAGTTCTTCCGTGTGAAGCTCGCGCTGGAGATTGCAATTGACGAGGTGGTCAACGAGCCCGGCTGCATCCGCTACGAGCTCACCGAGGCCAGCGAGGACAAGCTGGTCCTGACCGAACAGTGGGCCTCGCAGGAGGCCCTGGACACGCACTCGAAGGGCACCGCGGTCCAGGACCTCAACGAGTCCCTCAGCGCCCTGCTGGCCGAACCGGTCAAACTCGTGCACCTCTAAACCCACCACACCCGCACCACAACAAGACAACGCGGGGTCACATCGCGCCCATTGATCAGAAGATTATGGGCGCGATGTGACCCCGCGTTGCTGTGTGCGCGGTGGTTGTGTGCGCGTGGGGGCGCTTAGGCCTCCGGGATCTGGCTGCCGTCCTGCTTGCCGGCGGCTGCCTCGGCCTGGGACCGCGCCACGTGGGCGTGGACTTCCTCCATGTCGAGGGCCTTGACGGCGTCGACGACCTGCTCCAGCTGCTGGGCGTTCAGGGCGCCCGGCTGCGAGAACACGAGCACCTTTTCGCGGAATGCCATCAGCGTGGGGATGGACGTGATGCCGGCCTCGGCGGCGAGCTGCTGCTCGGCTTCGGTGTCCACCTTGGAGAAGACGACATCCTGGTGCTTCTCGGAAACTGCGGCGTATGTGGGTCCGAACTGCTTGCACGGGCCGCACCATTCGGCCCAGAAATCGACGAGGACAATGTCGTTGTCCTCGACAGTAGATGCGAACTGTTCACCTGTAATGTCTACGGTAGCCATGGGTCAACGGTACGCGAGCGGCCCCGGCTTGTCCCCTGCATTTCGCTGTTGGCACACCCATGTGACGGCCGACCGGCGCACCCCGCCTTCGGCCCCGGGGCCTTGGACTCTAGCCCGCGCGCAGGCCACCGCCTACCATCGGCGCCATGCCCCCGGACCCGGGAAATACCGCCAGCCAGGCCATCATGGCCGACTCCCTGAGCAAGATTTCGGCCGCCGCGAAGTCCTGCACACCATAAGTTTCAGGATCGAGAAGGGCTCCGGGTTCGGCGTGATCGGCCGCAACGGTGCGGGCAAAACAACAGTCATGACGTCGGACGGCAAACCGGGGAGAACCCGAGCCGCCGGGGCCTAGGCCCAGACGTGCGGCGCCGGCCGCCGCGCCCCGGGAAGGGCGTTGGTTTCGCGCCATTCATGGATCCACTCGGGCAGAACCAGATCCGCCGGCGGCGCCCCGAACTCACGGATGATTTCTTCCTGGCTGACGGGCTTGCCCTTGCTGACGAGGCGGGTGGCGATGAACGCGCGGGCGTAGATTTCCCCGTCCACCACCATGCGCTGCTCGAAGTAGATGGCCTTCTCGTCGAGGCCGATGATCTTCGTTTCGATCGTGTACCGCTGCCACAGCTGCAGCGAACGGCGGAAGGCGATGGTCTCCCCCGCCGCCACTGGGCTCCATCCCCGGCGGCGCATGGCCTTCCAGGTTCCGCTGCGTGCCATCAGGTCGAACCGGCCCAGGTCCATCAGCGCGAAATACATTCCGTTGTTGACATGCATCGCAATGTCGATGTCGGTCGGCAGGACCTTCAACGGCAGCGACGAGGTGTCCCAGATACTCAGCGGGGAGCGGCGGGAGGACGTGAACAGCAGCAGAAGCGTGCGGAGGAGCAGATGCATGCGGACAATGTTACCCGCCAGTAACTAAACTGCCAAGGACCGAGACCGTGGCTTTAGGCCCGGGACCGCGGATGAGCCAGCAGCTGCCGGTGCCGATCGCCCGCTGCTGCCGCGGGTCGGCGTGCGGCAGCACCAGCGCGGTGTTCTCATCGACCGCCGCGGCCTTGTCGACCATGCCGTGCGCGACGGCGGCGACGGCACGGCCCAGCGTGCCGGCCTGTGCGGCATGGACGTCGACGGCGAAGGGGACAAGACCCAGCCCTTCGCGGAACTCCACCTCCCCGAGGCCCTCGGAGGATTCCTCCGGGCACACCTCAACGCCGCGGACCCGGTAGCCGCCGGCAATCGCCTTCTCCGGCGCGATCATGGCACCGGCGGAGAACCCCAGGTACGGGGCACCCGCCTGGACAGCCCGGCGGATGGCGGCCGCAGCATGCCGCAGGCCCGCCAGGTAGACAGGCGTCGGGCCCCCGCCGACGACCACCGCGTCGACGCCGTCGAACACCTCGGGATCCGCGGGTCCGCCGCGGCGGAGCAGGACCGTGGCCACCTCGCACGGCGTCCGGCGGTGCAGGGGATCCAGATAGGCGGGCAGGAAGTATTCGGCGCTGCCTTCATGGTCCACCAGGACCACTGCGATCCGCGGCGGCCTGCCGCCGGTCCGCTGCCGGACCTCCGCGATGAACTGGTCGAGGATCACGGGGGTGGTCACGGTATCCGGGCCGCCGCCGACCAGATAGATGCTCATGGCTTCAAGGTACCCGGATCGCCGCCACGGGTGGGACGGAAATACGTATTATCCTTGCCGGATGACAACAGCTCTGACGGTTCGGGCCGCCGTGCCGGACGATGCGGCCGGCATTGCGCGGGTGCACCTCCAGGCCTGGCGCGAGAGCTACGCCCACCTGCTGCCGGCGGAGGCCCTGGCCGGGCTGCAGCAGGGCCCGCGGGAGGGCCGATGGCGCACGATCATCGCCGCCGGAACCTCGGATATCCGGGTGGCCTGCGCAGGGACGGACATCGTCGGCTGGGCGAGTGCCGGGGCGGGACGCGATGACGACGGACCCCGGCCGTGGGAGCTGATGGGCATCTACGTGCTGGCTGGCCATTACGGCTCGGGGGCGGGGCAGATGCTGCTGGACGCGGCCGTGGGCGACGCCGGCGCGTACCTCTGGATTGCGGAGGACAATCCCCGGGCCTTCGCCTTTTACCGGCGCAACGGATTTGTCCCTGACGGGGCCACCGCGGCGCACGAACTGGCTGGCACACCGGTCCGGATCCTGCGGATGGTGCGCTGACGCATCCGCAGGGCTGTCCGCCGAGCTGTCCGCCGGGCTGAACGGGCCCGGCGTCAGTCGGTGGCGACCAGTTCGGCTTCGAAGCCGTCCGAATTCACCAGGTACGCGGCGAAGTGCTCCGGGCCGCCGGCGTGCGGGTACTTCGCCGGGAACAGTTCACGCCAGCCATGCGCGACGGCGGCCGCGGCCAGGGCATCGACCTCGCGCCGGGTCCCCGCGCTGAACGCCAGGTGGTTGAGTCCGGGCGCGGTGCGTTCGTGCGTCCGGCTGCTCAGGGCCGGGGATTCCTCGACGACGATGTATGTTGGCCCCCGCCGCCAGCTGCATCCGGCGGGCCAGTCCTGATAGTCCTGGTAGCCCAGCCGGGCCAGGAGCCAGCCCCATTCCGCCCTGGCGCGGCCAAGGTCCGGCACCCACAATTCGACATGGTGCAGGGCCCCGCGGGATTCGTCAGTCACCCCGCGAGTCTCGCACATTCG
>DASWAW010000187.1:0-2126 GCA_036390955.1 Arthrobacter sp. | reverse complement strand
GATGGCCGCGATCGCGTCATCCTTGGTGCTGTTGTGCCCGTCGCCGTAGTTGGTGAAGGCGATGTAGCCGCTGAACAGGACCACGAAAACCTGGAAGACCAGCAGGAACAGCACGCCGGGGGCCAGGTACTTGGCGGGGAGTCCGCCCTTGCGCAGGTAGATCCAGTTGATTACCAGCACGACGGCGGAGGAGACTGCCAGCGCACCCCACGACTCGCTGAGGAACAGCATCATCAGGACGTAGACGGCCAACGCGTCCACGAGGCCCAGCAGCACGATCTTGGCGACGGTGCCTCTGGTGGTGTCCGGGCCGAAACGGCGGCGCCCCTGGCCCGGCCCGGCTGGCCGTCCGCCGGGGCCGGAGCTGTCGGGGCCCGTTGCTGGGGCAGGTGTGCCGGCCTGGCGGAGTTCGGTATCTGTCATGGCTGTCTACAGTCCTTGGGAGAAGCTGGTGGTGGTGCAGGAACGGGCCGGGCGGCATGACTGCCGCCCGGCCCGGTGCTTGCCGGTTCGCGTCCTGGAGGGTCCGGAACCGGCGCGGGGGGCTAACCCGCGATTTTTGCCTTGATGCTGGCGGCCATCTTGGCCCAGTCGGCGGCGGGGTCGCCCTGGCCCTTGATCAGGGCAAGCTCGGTGGCTCCCCAGTCAGCCCAGACGGCGCTCATTTCCGGAATTGCCGGCATCGGGACGCCGGTGGCGCCGATCTTGCCGAACGCTGCCACGACCGGATCGCTGGCGGCTTTCTCGAAGGACGCCTTCAGAGCCGGCGGACGGCCTCCGGCCTTGTACATCGAGTCCTGGGCGTCCTCGGAGGTGAGGTAGTTGGTCACGAACTCGTTGGTGGCCAGGGCATTGGCGCTCTTGGCGCTGATGAAGAAGCCGTTGACGCCGATGAACGGCTGGGCCGGCTTGTCACCGGCGGTCGGCAGCGCGTCCACAGCGAATTTGATGCCCTTCTTCTGCACGTCCGGCAAGTTCCACGGGCCGGTCAGGAAGTACGGGGACTCGCCGGCCAGGAACTTCTCCTTGGCGATATCACCGGTGATGTTGGAGTTGATGATCTTCTCGCCGGCATCGCCCCAGGCGGCCAGCTTCTTGGCGAACTCAACACCGGCGGCGTCGCCGATCAGGAGCTGCTTGGGATCGTAGCCGCCGTCGGCAGCCAGCCCGAAGACCTGCGAACCCATGGACGCCTGCAGCGGGTACAGGTGGTAGGGGTCGCCCTGCTTGGGATCCATGCCGACCAGGAACGGGAACGTGGCCTTGCCGTCGGCGACAGCCTTCTTGCCGTTGCTGATGACTTCGTCGAAGGTTTTGGCGGCAGCGGGCACCAGGTCGGTGTTGCGCAGCAGTGCGATGTTCTCAACCGCGTACGGGACGCCGTAGACGGAGCCGTTGAAGGTCATGGCCTTGACGGCGGAGTCCTGGAAGCCGGACTTCTTGTCGCCGAGCTCAACCGGGGCAATGACGCCGTTCTGGACGAATTTGCCTACCCAGTCGTGCGGGCCGACGATGAGGTCCGGGCCCTTGCCGGTGGGGACCTGGGTGATGAAGTCGTCGCGGACGGCGGCGAAGTCCTTGACCACGAGCTTCACTTCGATGCCCGTGTCAGCCTGGAACTTGGCGGTGATGTCCTTGAGCGCAGGTGAGCGCTCGGCATCAACCCACATGGTGATGGTGCTGGCGCCGGCCGCCTTGAGGTCAGGCTTGGCCGTGGCCGTTGCGGTCGCCGGGGCGGTGGCTGCTGCGCCGCCGCAGGCGCTCAGCGCCAGCGCGGCAGCTACGGAGATCGCACCGGCCGTGAAAACCCGGCGGCTGGTCCCGGTGGTGAGGGTGTTCTGCACCTTCATTGGTGTCCCTTTCATAAAAAATCCTGCATCCACGCTGAGGACCGTGTCGGAAAGCTCTGGTGAAGAGTCCGCGGCCCGGTGGCATCGTCGGTGATGTGGCTCACAGCTGCAAGCGCTTCCAAAGTACACGTTGACTATGACTTTGAAAAGTCACACTACTGGTGAGTAACAGCGGAGGTCGAATTGGCCATCAAAATCCGGCGCGTCCGGATGAAGCCGCACCTCAGTGCCCTGACGGGGCCCGGCGCCGGGGATTATCCAAGCGCTGGCTAAAAA
>DASWAW010000186.1:0-4413 GCA_036390955.1 Arthrobacter sp. | reverse complement strand
GCGCGCAGTTCCGTGCCGGCAAGGGTGGTCATCTCGCGGCCGTCGACGCTGACGCTGCCCGAATCCGGACGCTCCAGGGAATTGATGGTGCGGATCAGCGTGCTCTTGCCGGCACCGCTTTGGCCCACGACGCCGAAAATTTCGCCGCGGCCGACGGACAGCGAGACGTCGTCAAGCGCCCGGACCGCCGTCGCCCCGGAGCCGTAGCTCTTCGAGACCCGGCTTACGGTAATCATCGTTCTCCCTGGGTGGCTGGAATCCCGCGCTTCCGCAGGAGTGGGGGCGGACATCGTCCGCGCACAAGTCACAAATTCTGCCAAACAGAAGATAGTGGCACCTAATCCGAACTTCTTTTCACGAAATCTCCTGCGGCGGCTAAATAATTCCGTCACTGCGGCGTGTGTTGCGCCGAAACGGTCGCGGCAGCCTTGAGTGTTTCACCGCCGCGGAGTAGCGTGACAGAAACTGTCAATACGCATCACAAGTTTTTGGGAGCGATCATGGCACATGTGACACGTGGGATGGTTGCCGTCACGGCGGCCCTGGCGTTGAGCGTAACGGGCGGCACTGTGGCCGGCCCCGCGTTCGCGGATCCACGGGAAACGGTCAAGACGTCGACCGCCACCGGATACGGCGGCGCCGTCAGCACCGTGGACCCGGAGGCCTCTGCCGCCGCCATTGAGGTCCTCCGTAAAGGCGGCAACGCGGCGGACGCCGCCGTCGCCGCGGCCGCGACCCTCGGCGTCACCGAGCCGTACAGCGCCGGAATCGGCGGCGGGGGCTACTTCGTGTTCTACGACGCGGAAACCGGCGACGTCGGCACCATCGACGGCCGCGAGACCGCCCCGGCCGGCATCACTGATCGCGCATTTATCGACGAAGCGACGAAAAAGCCCTACAACTTCACTCCCGAACTCGTCACGAGCGGCGTCGCCGTCGGAGTCCCCGGCACTGCCGCCACGTGGGAACGTGCCCTTGACCGGTGGGGCACTGTCAGCCTCGGCGATGCCCTCAGGCCGGCCATCAAGGTGGCGGACCGCGGCTTCGTGGTCGACAAAACGTTCCGCCAGCAGACCCTCGACAACAAGCCCCGATTCGAGGCGTTCACCTCGACGAGCAGCCTCTTCCTCCCGGGCGGCGACGCCCCCGCCGTCGGCAGTGTCTTCCAGAACCACGACCTCGCCGACACCTACCGGCTCCTCTCGAAGCAGGGCACCAGCGGGTTCTACGCCGGCCCGCTCGCGGCGGAGATCGCGGCCACCGTCCAGGCTCCGCCCAAAACCACCGGCACCAAGCTGCCCGTTCCGGCCGGCTCCATGACGACGGCGGATCTGGCCGCCTACCGCGCCCTGGACCAGGCGCCCACGAAGGTGGAATACCGCGATCTGGATGTCTACGGCATGGCGCCGTCGAGCAGCGGCGGCACGACCATGGGGGAGGCGCTGAACATCCTGGACACCTTCAACCTTTCCGGGATGTCCGCGCCCGGGGCCCTGCATCACTACCTCGAGGCGAGTGCGCTGGCCTTCGCGGACCGTGCCAAGTACGTCGGGGACCCGGCGTTTGGCGAGGTCCCCACCGCTGCGCTCACTGACCCGCTGTTCGGCAAGGAGCGCGCCTGCCGGATCGACCCGCTGCAGGCGGCTGCCAAGCCCGTCCTGCCCGGGGACGTGTCCTCGTACGACGGCGTGTGCCCGGCGGGCCCCGCGGCAGCCGCCGAGGAGAAGGACACGGAGAACATCTCGACGACCAACCTGACGGTCGCGGACAAGTGGGGAAACGTCGTCGAGTACACGCTCACGATCGAACAGACCGGCGGGTCCGGCATTGTGGTCCCGGGCCGCGGCTTCCTGCTCAACAATGAGCTGACCGACTTCTCCACCGTGTACAACGCGGCCGACCCGAACCGGATCGAGCCGGGGAAGCGCCCGCGCTCCTCCATGTCGCCCACCATCATCCTCAAGGACGGCACGCCGTTCCTCGCGCTCGGCTCGCCCGGGGGATCGACAATCATCACCACTGTCCTCCAGACGATCCTGAACCGGGTGGACCTGGGCATGACCATCTCCGGGGCCATCGCGGCGCCGCGGGCCTCGCAACGCAACACGGCCAAGGTCACGGCCGAGCCGGAATTCATCGCGGCGTATGGGAAACAGCTGGCGCGTTACGGCCACCTATTTACGCCGTCGGGCGATGCGTTCACCTCGGCAGCAGAAATCGGGGCCGCGACGGCCATCGAGTTCCTGCCCGACGGCGCCATGGTCGCAGCCGCCGAACCGGTGAGACGCGGCGGCGGATCCGCGATGGTGCTCAACCGGTCGCCGAAGCCATGAAACGCGGCGGGGAGCGCCAGGAGCCGGGATTACCAAAGCGGGGGGAGCGCCCTATCTCGTGGTGCTGCATCCATGCAAGCATGGGGGCTCACCGAAAACGCACCGTGAGGGGACGCGATGAAATCCAACGAACTGCTGCTCGACGCCTTCGCCCGGATCCGGGAGACCGTGGCCGCCACTCTTGACGGGGTCGACGACGCCGCCCTGCTCCGCAGGCCCTCAGGAACCGGGAACTCGATTGCGTGGCTGATCTGGCACCTCAGCCGGGTGGAGGACGCGCAGCTCGCTTCCGCTGCCGGCCTGAAACAGGTCTGGACCTCGCAGGGGTTCGCCGGGCGCTTCAGTCTGCCGCTGCCCGAACGCGACACCGGCTATGGTCATTCGACCGGGCAGGTCGACTCGGTGAAGGCCCCTCCGGAGCTGCTGCTCGAATACTATGACGCCGTTCACCGGCAGACCGCTGAGTTCCTGCAGGGCCTCGGCGATACGGACTTCGACCGGATCGTCGACACCCGCTGGGACCCGCCCGTCACGCTCGGGGTGCGGCTGGTCAGCACTATTGCCGATTGCCTCCAGCACGTGGGGCAGGCCGCGTATGCCAAGGGCTTGAACACCACCCGCGCACTCTAGGAAGCTTTAGTGCTCCTTGCCCCCGGGTCGGCGTCCATGGCCGCGGCCACCAACCGGTCGAAACTCCCAGTCCCGTTCTCCGGGGCTTCCACCGTGAACACCGCAAGCCATCTGTTCGGGGCATCCTTCTCCAGCGAGGCAATCCGTTCCACATGCAGGTGCAGCCCGGGCACCCCGCCGACGAGGAGCGGTCGACGCTCGCCGGTTTTGACCATGTGCTGAAATTCCTTGACCGACAGTTGGTCGCCAGGGGTGTTGGTCACCTCGGCGACAGTAGCGTTTACCCTTTTGGTCAGCCCGCGCATGAATTTTTTCCGTCCCGAGACGGCGGGAACGGTGAGCATGGCCGCGAAGAAAACGGTGAACATTACCACCGCTCCGAAACTCCTGAGGCTGGGTATAAAGATCATCAGGATCAGACACACGATCAGGCCGAGGATGCTGAACATGACGAACTTGATCACGGGATTTTCGCCCGGTGTCTTGGACCAACGGACAAGAGCCACGGTGTTCTTACGCGGCTCATTGAGCAGGGAATTTCCCATAATCAGTACCCCTTCACTTCCATCAGCGCTTCGGCCAGGAGGACTGCCTCGCGTGCTTCCCTGAGATCGCTCAGCAGACCCATGTCAGTAAAGGCGGGCGCGGTAAAGGCTGCGCCGGCGAGGGCAGAAAAGACGCTGCCCAGCTTTTCACGGTCCTGTGAGAGCGTTCGGGACGAATTCAGTTTCACTCTGCTCGACTCAAGCTCCAGCAGAGACTTGTGGATCGCCACGCGATGTCCCTGCATCACCCATAGCTTTTCAGTGAGGCGCCGGGTGCGCCCGGCGAGCATCGACTGCATCTTTGCTGCCACGTCGTGGAGTTCACCCAGAGCGGTGACGGTCTGCGGCGACCACGCCCCCCGGGCGAGGTGCTCGCCCAGGTCAAGCCGACGCCGTTCCCATTCCCTCACTGCGGATTCGTAGGGTCCCAAGAGCAGTGAGACTGCCGCCAGCGCCTTGTCCAACGATGCCGCCCGCGTGCTCAGGCTCGTCGTTGCGGCGTCCAACCTCGCCAGGAATTCATCGTAATTGTCATGAGCCGGCGTGCCGCTGGTCTTCATGTGCCGCTCGCCCCCCAACTCTCGTGGCCAGAGATGCCCCCGTCTCTCATGGCACGAGAATAGAGGCTCCGGGCAAGTTGTCATAGGGCCCGTCCGTTGTCCCGTCCGCTGTCCCGTCCGGGAGTCCGCGGAGCGTCCACCGGGGTCTGGCGGACCTTGACACTGACTTTGACGGACACAGACACTGAAAGGTCCAGGCGTCTCACCGAGGCTAGGGATTGGAAAGACAAAATGACCAGTACAGGTTCGTTCGTGATTGTGGTTGGTTTTGACGGTTCTGAGAGTTCTCAAAATGCCCTCAAGTGGGCTGTCGATGAGGCCAAACATCGCAACGGCCAGCTGCGT
>DASWAW010000185.1:0-1798 GCA_036390955.1 Arthrobacter sp. | reverse complement strand
TCGGCCGCCGCTTCTTCATCGACCACGGCATGGGGGTCGTCATCGGGGAGACCGCCGAGATCGGCGAGGACGTTATGATCTACCACGGCGTGACCCTCGGCGGCCGGTCCCTGGCCAAGGTCAAGCGCCACCCCACCCTGGAGGACCGGGTTGTGATCGGGGCCGGAGCCAAGATCCTTGGACCCATCACCATCGGCCGGGACAGCGCCGTGGGCGCCAACGCCGTGGTGGTCAAGGACGCCCCGGCAGAGTCGATCCTCACAGGAGTGCCGGCCACCTGGCGGCACCGGGACGCACAGCGTGAGACCAAACCCGCCGTCGACCCGGCCGAGTACTTGATCGACTACCACATCTGACCCGCCCCGCCGGAGCCGGAGCGGCCCTGGCGCGGACGCTAAGCGGGAAACCGCTTGTAGATGTTCCAGATCACGACGTCAAAGGCCCGGTCCGGCAGCAGCCGGCGCAGCAGCAGAATGGCCCGCGCGCCCTTGCCCACCGGATAACGGGTCCTGGGCTTGGGGGACGTCGCGGCGTGCACGATGGCTTCAGCTATGACGTTCGGCGGAGTGGACATGGTCGAACCCACGGTGGAGGCCAACGCCGCCGCCACCACTTTCGCCTGGTCCATGTAGGGCCCGTGCCCGGACGTGGCCAGCAGGCTGTCGCCGGAGATGGCGCCCCACTCCGATTCGGTTCCCGACGGCTCGATGATGGACACGTCGATGCCGTGCGGCTTGAGTTCGATCCGCAGTGAATCGCTCAGGCCCTCGACGGCGAACTTCGTGGCGTGGTACCAGGCACCCAGCGGCTCATACATCTTTCCGCCGATCGAGGACACGTTGATGATCCTCCCCCGCCCGGCGGCGCGCATTCCGGGGAGCACCAGCTGGGTCATCCGGGCCAGCCCGAAGAGGTTGACGTCGAACTGCCGCCGCCCCTCGGCCAGCTCGACTTCCTCCAGCGAACCGTAGGATCCGTAGCCGGCGTTGTTGACCAGGACGTCGACCCGGCCGTGGGCGGCAATCACCTGCTCCACCGCGGCGGTCATGGAATCCTCATCGGTGACGTCCAGCGCCACGACCGTCACCCCGTGGGCCTTGAGGGACTCCATCTTCTCGACGCGCCGGGCACCGGCATAGACGGTGAAACCGTGCGCCGCGAGCTTCCAGGCGGTCTCATAACCGATTCCGGTGGAGGCACCGGTGACGAATGCTACGGGCTGGGACATCTGCTGGACTCCTGGCTTGCGGGGACGGGACGAAAGACGGACGCCGGAACCGGATCCCGGGGAAACCCGAACGGCCGGTGCTCCCAGAGTAACGGGGAGCACCGGCCGTCGGCGTCAGCGTGGAAACTAGTGGGTGTCCACTGCCTCGATTTCAGCCTTGTCCTCACCCCAGAGGGTGTGGAAGGTTCCCTCGGCGTCGACGCGGCCGTAGGTGTGCGCGCCGAAGAGGTCCCGCTGGCCCTGGATCACGGCGGCCGGGAGGCGCTTGCGGCGCAGGCCGTCGTAGTAGGCCAGGGAGGAGGAGAACACCGGCACCGGAATGCCGAGCTGGACCGCGGTGGAGACCACGCGGCGCCAGGCCGGGAGGACGTCGGCGATCGCCTTGGTGAACGCCGGGGCGAACAGCAGGTTGGCCGGCTTCTCCGCCGAGGCGTAGGCCTTGGTGATCTCCTTGAGCAGTTCGGCGCGGATGATGCAGCCGCCGCGCCACAGCGAGGCGATCTCGTCCAGCTTCAGGTCCCAGCCGTATTCCTTGGCGGCGGAGGTGAGCATGTCCAGCCCCTGGGCGTA
>DASWAW010000184.1:0-2944 GCA_036390955.1 Arthrobacter sp. | reverse complement strand
GTTACTTCTTGCTGGCGGCCAGCAGGTCCGCGGTGCCCTGGGCATCGGCGGCGTCGACGTCGTGCAGGGAGATGCCGCGGGTTTCCTTGAGGAAGAACACCGCCACCATGGTGACCAGGCAGGCGCCGAGGAGATAGATGGCCACCGGGGTGGACGACTTGAACTGGCTCAGCAGGGCGACGGCGATGATCGGGGCCATCGAACCGGCCACGATCGAGGTGACCTGGTAGCCCAGCGAGACGCCGGAGTAGCGCATCCGGGTCGGGAACATTTCGGCCATGATGGCCGGCTGGCCGGCGTACATGAGCGAGTGGAACAGCAGGCCGATGGTGATCGCCGCGAGGATGATGAGGTCGTTTTTGGTGTCCATCATCGGGAAGGCGAAGAAGCCCCAGGTGCCGCCCAGGACGGCGCCGGCCATGTAGACCGGCTTGCGGCCGAAGTGGTCCGACATGCGGCCCACCATGGGGATCACGGCGAAGTGGATGAAGTGCGCCACAAGCAGCAGCAGCAGGATGCGGGAGGTGTCCGTCTGGACGATGACCTTCAGGTACGTGATGGAGAAGGTGACCACGAGGTAGTAGAGGATGTTCTCCGCGAAGCGCAGGCCCATGGCGGTGAAGACGCCGCGGGGGTAGCGGCGGAACACTTCGCCGACGCCGTAGCCCTTCTTCTCAACGGTGACTTCCTTCTGGGCCTCCAGGAAGATGGGGGCATCCGTGACCTTGGTCCGGATGTAGTAGCCCACCAGCACGATCACAGCGGAGAGCCAGAACGCCACGCGCCAGCCCCAGCTGAGGAAGTCGGCGGAGGACAGGGTGGCGGACAGGGTGAACAGCACGCCGGTGGCGAGCAGGTTGCCCAGCGGAACGGCGGACTGCGGCCACGCGGACCAGAAACCGCGGGACTTGCTCGGGCTGTGCTCGGCCACGAGGAGGACTGCACCGCCCCATTCACCGCCGACGGCGAAGCCCTGGGCGAAGCGCAGGAACACGAGCAGGGCCGGAGCCCAGTAGCCGATCTGCTGGAACGTCGGCAGGCAGCCCATCAGGAAGGTGGAGATGCCGACCAGGATGATGCTGAGCTGGAGCAGCTGCTTGCGGCCGAACTTGTCGCCGAAGTGTCCGAAGACGATGCCGCCGATGGGGCGGGCGATGAAGCCGACTGCGTAGGTGAGGAAGGCTGCAATGATGCCGTCCAGTTCCGAGCCGGAGTTGGGGAAGAACGTCTTGCCGAAGACGAGGGTCGCCGCGGAGGCGTACAGGAAAAACTCATACCACTCGACAACGGTGCCGGCCATGGAGGCCGTTACTACTTTCTTAAGGCCGGACGTCTTGACGTCGGGCTCTTCTGCGCGCCTTGCGGCCGCGTTTTCCGTACTCATTTCGACTCCTTTGGCGTCTCCGTCGACACCTTGTGGACCATTCGGGAGGAGGGCGCTTGTGATTTGAGACACGCGGCGCCATTACCCACGAGTATGGACGCTTCCGGCGTGGGCCTCAACGGCCATTAGTGCAGAGCGTATCTGCAAAAATGCACACCGGATCCCGTTTCAGGTCGAAGGACTAGCCGAAGAAGTGCTGCCGGAGCTGGTCGTTGAGCTGGCCGATCTCGGTCAGGAAGCCGTCGTGCCCGATCGGCGCCTCGATGGTGTGCACCGGAACGTCGCCCGGCAGGGCCTCGGCGAGCGCGTGCGACTGGGCCGGGAAATACAGCCGGTCCGAGTCCACGGCGGCCACCAGGAACGCCGCCGTGGCCGGAGCGAGGGCGTCTGTGAGGGCGCCGCGGCCCCGGCAGATGTCGTGGCTCATGAGCGCCTCGGTGATGGCGATGTAGCTGTTCGCGTCGAAGCGGCGGACCAGCTTGTTGCCCTGGTGGTCGAGGTAACTCTCCACCTGGTAGCGCCCGCGCCCGGCGAGGGACCCGGCTTCCAGCGGAGCCTCGGAGTCCTGGGCGTTGCGGCCGAAGCGTCCGTCCAGCTCCGCGGCCGAGCGGTAGGTGATGTGCGCTATCCGCCGGGCGAGGGCCAGGCCCGCCTCCGGTTCCGGACCGCCGTAGTAGTCCCCGCCGTTGAAGTTGGGATCCTGCCGGATGGCGAGCGTCTGGGCCTGGGCGAAGGCAATCTGTTCGGCGGTGCTGCTGGCTCCGACCGAAATCACCGCGCAGCGCTGGACCCGTTCCGGGTGGCCGACGGCCCATTCCAGGGCACGCGCGCCGCCCAGGGATCCGCCGAGCACGGCGTACCAGCTGCGGATGCCCAAGGCGTCCGCCAGCCGCGCTTCGGCTTCGGTGGTGTCCCGGAGCGTGACGAGCGGGAACCGGGAGCCCCAGGGCTTTCCGTCCGGTGCCGTCGACGAGGGGCCCGTGGAGCCGTAGCAGCCGCCCAGGATATTGATCGAGACGACGAAGTAGTTGTCTGTGTCCACCGGCGCGCCGGGACCGGCGAGCTGCTCCCACCAGCCCGGCTCCTCGCTGGCGCCCCGCGTGACGTGGGTGTCCCCCGTCAGCGCGTGCTCGATCAGCACCGCGTTGGAGCGGTCGGCGTTGAGTGTCCCCCAGGTTTCATAGCCGAGGGTGACGTCGGGCAGCCGGGCGCCGGATTCGAGCTCCAGATCGCCGACCCGGAGATACCGGACCGTTCCATCCGGAACCGTGCCACCCGGGACGGCAGCGTCAGGATCAGCGCCGCCCGCGACGGGGGCATGGGGGTGGGAGGTCGTGCTTACAGGTGCACCCTGTCGGGTGACGGCAATCGTCATATGAGGACCTAACTTCGCGCTTGCCCGCCGTCAGCTGACCGGCAGGCCAGGTCTTCACCCGGGGCACCCCGCCGCAAAAGGAGGGTTGCCGGCCAGCAAGCCGGGGCTGTCGCTGGCACTCATGACCTTCACTGAGTGTACGAAATGCGGCGGCCCGGTGGCGAAGATTGTGACGCCCGTATGAC
>DASWAW010000183.1:0-4560 GCA_036390955.1 Arthrobacter sp. | reverse complement strand
GCCGGCGGCGGCATCCATCAGCAGTTCCAGCGGGGCCTCATGCTCCGGGCACAGGTACATGGCGGCGGCACGCCGGCCACTGTCCAGCGTCCACAGCTTCACCCTCACCTCACGGGAGCAGACCAGGCACTTGTTGGGCTGGGGTATCGGTTTATCGGCCTTGGACTCCCTCAGCCGGATGATCTTTTTGACCATTACAGTTCCTTCTCAATCTCCGCAATTGCGGGCCATACAATCATATTCAGGACCTTCTGCAGAGAGCGACCCTTGTACTCCGCGACACGCTTCAGCCGGGCGTGGTCGGTCGGGGTCATCTTGAAGTTGAACCCCACCGACGCTGACTCCGGCCGCGGACGGACCACCAACTGCGGTGCCACCACTGCCGCCAGCCCGAACTCCTCGACCTTCCGGTCCAGCTCGGGGTCCTGCACGTGCGGGCGGCGGGGGTTGGGCTTAGTCACCATAGGTCATCATCTCCTGCACGATCAGCTGGACCTCGGCCTTGGCCTTGTAGTCCGTCCACTCCACCACTCCCCTGCCGACCGGCATCACGTCCACGTAGGCATTCCTGCGGTGCATGACCGTGTCCAGGAGTGGCAGTTCGGGGTAGTCAGCCAGGATGGCCTTGGCATCGTCCAGGCGCCGGCTCAGTGACTGCGTCGGGACCTGGGTCATCAGGCCCCGGGCCACCAGCCCGGGGTTGAGGTCCTTGATCGCCTGCAGCAGGTCCATGAACTTCGCCAGCGGGTCCAGGTCCACCGGCGACGGGGTCATCGGCACCACCAGCAGGTCGGACGCCGTAGCGGCCGTCCTCATTTCCCTGCTGTCATACCCCCCGACGTCGACAATCACGACGTCATAGTCCCTGTCCATGTCGAGCAGGATGGTGCGCAGGTTCCCCTTGCGCTGGAAGCCGTTGATCCGGGGCAGCTCGGGGCTGCGCTCGTCCCTGTCATTCGCCCACGTCACCGAGGTGGTGGTGTTGGGGTCAGCATCCACGAGGGCCACACGGTGGCCCAGTCTCGTCAGTTCCACGGCCGTGTTCACGGCGGTGGTGCTCTTACTGACTCCCCCTTTGAGGGATCCGACGGTGATGATCATGAGTCCAGTATGGCACTTGGTACTAGTGTCGTACTAGTACTAGTACTAGTTTGGTACTAGTACCAGTTTGGTACTAAGTTGGTACTAGTACCAGTTTGGTACTAGTTTGGTACTAGTACCAGTTCTTCCTGGGCGCGCGCTTCCGGCCCCGCGGATTCGTGCGGTTCGTCACGCGAGCCCTCGCCGGCTCGGGTGGCCCGCCGTTCAGCTCCGCATCGTGGGCCTCCCGGCGGTCGACAATCTCCCTGTAGACAACATCACCCTCGGCCAGTCTGCGGCGGCGCTTGTAGGTCGTCTTCTCGTTACGGCTGGCTCGCTCGGCCGATGCGGCGTACTTCTCCGCCCTCTTCTTTGCATAGTCGACGGCGATGGCCTGTTGTCGAAAGGTTCCCTGGCGGGGTTCCGGGACGACTGGCTCGCTGCCGGCCTTGAAGATGTACTCGACCCGGTAGTGGTACTTCGGGGAATCTGGGGTGTCGCCGAACTTGGCGAAGACCGCCACGTCCGGGCCGGGAGGTCTCCGTTGTGGATGGAGCTGCGCCCAGAGGAGGACACGGCCTGTGCTTTGGTCCTGATCCAGCGATTCGGGTATTCCCCAGCCGCCATTGTGGGCGAAGACTTCCCGGCGGAGCGCTTTCACATAGGTGGAGGTGTGCTTGGTTGTCTCGGTGAGTAGGCTCTCGAATCCCGGCGGGAACTCGTAGGCAAGCATGATGCCCTTGGTGCGGAGCCAGCGGACGGGGATGCGGTAGTCGTATTCCGCCATCAGGCGGGCGAGGTCTTGATCTTTCATGGTGCATCCATAGTAAGAGGGCATAGGTATTGGTGTGTAAGTACCCCCAAGCCCAAGTTTTTCCCTCGGAATCCTCACCCTTTATCCGAATAGCCACGACGAGTAGACCCACCCGGTTTCGAGTGCGTCTTCGTGGATGCCGTCTCTCCAAGGCCTTAGGAGATCCGTCTGACCAAGCCTGCGGTCCATTGTTGTGGTGAAAGTAAGGCTTCTCCTTCACCGGCCCTGCCGGGGCGGTGGGGATGCTCGGGGTTCGTTTAAGCCATAACCCTTCGGAAGAGGCTGTTCGTGCGGACAGTTGTGGATGCCGCCGGATCAGTCGGGCCCCTGGTTTGGACACAAAAAAACCGGCGAGCGAATCGCTCAAGCCGGTTGGTCCATACCACTGCTTCCCTGATAGACTTCAAGTAGCAACGGCGGAGATCAAGTGTATCGACTTGAGCTTCACTGAGGATCATTTCGGATTGGCGTCCGGATGATCCCGCTAACAAGAATGTACACCACATACTGCAGAATCGTGGTGCGAGGAGTCCCCGTCGGCGTGTTGCGGCGGGGGCTCTCTTCGTTTAACCCCGGAAATCCAAGGTTTTCTCACAGTTGAACAAATCCAGCTTAAATTTGAGGGACTCCAGTTATAGTTGGGTCTAGGTCGAAGGAACGGCGTTGGCACCCGGGACAAACGGCCCTATCTGCAGTGATCTACAGGGGTCAAGGTTGTTTTATAGCGCCCCGGGAAGGTAGTGTCGTGGATGTACGATTGAATGAACAGGGGCCTTAAGGCCCTAGCCGTACCCACCCCCAAGAGGAGATGAACCCCGATGCCAGCCATCCGGAAGCTTCCTGATTCGACAACGCTACGGCGCATGCGTACCCAGGGCTTGACACAGAAGGAGATCGCCGACACCTACGGGGTGTCCGAGTCCGCTGTGTGGAAGGCACTGAAGAAGGCCGGCTACACCGAGTCCATGGCGACCTACAAGGACATCCTGCCGTGGGAGATTGACGACGAGCACAAGGCAACGGCCATCATGGAGCGCTTCCGCTCCATCGTGCGCCAGCGCATGGGCGGGGCCCTCTTACCCGAGGACGAACGCAAGCTCGAAGCCTGGATGAAGGACCTGGAGGCCAACGAACTTGTTGTCGCCTACCACCCGCTCGCCCCGGCCAACGACGCCTCCTCCAAGGGGGGCTTCTACTACGTCCCCCGCACGGAGGACGACGACTGGATCATCCGCCGGCCTACCCCGCACTAAAAAGTAAGTCTGCTGTTGACTTGACTTATTTGCACAAAGTTATTAGTACGACTGGATTTAATTGCTTCGTGACCCCAAGATTGTCGTATGCATCCGCAACACTGGTCTCACTGGTGTACGCGTGTATCACATGCAACATGGGTCTAGCAGCAGGCTCCGGCGCCACCGAGCGCTACCACAGTAGGACCATAGCTCTTGAGGGGGATATATGGAGATCGACAGTACGGCGGAAGCTCCTGCTTCTGTGTACGGGGACACCGATGTCCTGGAGATCGGGGAGGAGGACTTCAAAGTTCTCCTCGATGTACCATTCATGACAGTCAACCGGGATGGGTCCGCGATCGAGGGTGAGGTCATCCTTTCCGGAGACCCCGTCATCGACGAGGCCCGGATCCAGACCGTCATCGACATCGGCCATGCGCATGGCGTCCACGCCTACGCACGGAAACATGGTGACGGGGACCACCTCCTGATCTTCTTCACCGCCGACACGGCCCTTCACGAGTGACGGCTTCGATGCCCGAAGCCAGCATGGCGGTCTCTTTGGGGACCGCCGTGCTGGTGGGCCGCTTCGAGGACGGGTCCCCTGAATGGCACGATGCCCGCACGCGGGTCATCGGAGGATCCGAGGTCGGGTCCATCATGGGAGTCAATGCCTTCGAGTCACGCTACGTGCTGTGGTACCGGAAGGCCGGCTACCTGGACCGTGCCGACGGCGGGGACAACCCCCTGTTCGAGTGGGGCCACCGGCTGGAGCCGGTCGTGGCGGAGAAGTTCGCCGACAACCACCCCGAGTACGACGTCCAGGTCTCCGGGTCCTGGATCCACAAGGACCGCCCCTGGCACGGGGCAAACCCCGACCGCCTGCTCGCCCCCGTCTACAACATTGACGACGATGACGAGCAGCTGGTCGGCGACGTCGAGGCCGTGCTGGAGATCAAGACCTCCATGTCCGGCTACGGGTGGGAGAGGGATTTGTGCCCGGTCAAGTACGTCCTCCAGCTGCGCTGGTACATGGAATGCTTCGGGGTCAGCTACGGCTACCTGGTGGTCCTGGTGGCCCTCGGTGACTACCGGGAGTTCCTGGTCCCCAAGGACCCGGCCCAGCCGGTCGTGTCCCTGCAGACCGGCAACGAGGAATGGTACTCCGCCGGCGGGCAGGAAATGATCGACGCCGTCGAGGAGTTCTACCTTTCCCTGCCCGGCCGGCTCACCCCGGAGGGCACCCCGCCGCCCATTGACGGCGGGTCCGATACCTACGAGCTGCTGCGTGAGCGGCACCCTGACATCATCAACAAGGACATCGAGGTCACCCAGGACCTCGCTGACCAGCTCAAGACTGCGCTGGACGCCGAGAAGGCAGCCATCGCCGAGGCCCAGCGGATGAAGAACGTTGTGCTGGACCTGCTGGGG
>DASWAW010000182.1:0-1944 GCA_036390955.1 Arthrobacter sp. | reverse complement strand
GTTCGGCGGCAGGACCCGCGCGGCGGGCGCCTGTCCCGTTCCGGTCTGCCCCGTCAATGCCGGAGGCAGGATCCCCTGACGGGAATCCTGCCCCTTTGCGCCGCCGGCTGTTAGAAGCCGTCAACGGCCTTCAGCTTCGGTTCTGCTTCGGTCTCGGCGGGGGCCTTGACACCAACTCCGAGCTTTTCCTTGATGAGCCGCTCCAGTTCGGCGGCCAGCTCCGGATTGTCCCGCAGGAACCGGCGGGAGTTCTCCATGCCCTGGCCCAGCTGGTCACCGTCATAGGTGAACCACGAGCCGGACTTCTTGATCAGGCCATGCTCGACACCCATGTCAATGATGCCGCCTTCGCGCGAGATGCCCTGGCCGTAGATGATGTCGAACTCGGCGATCTTGAAGGGCGGAGCCATCTTGTTCTTGACGATTTTGGCCTTGGTGCGGTTGCCGACGGAGTCCGCGCCCTCCTTGAGGGTCTGGATCCGGCGGACGTCAATGCGGATCGAGGCGTAGAACTTCAGGGCCTTACCGCCGGTGGTGGTTTCCGGGGAGCCGAAGAAGACACCGATCTTTTCACGCAGCTGGTTGATGAAGATGGCCGTGGTCTTGGTCTGGCTCAGGCGGCCGGTGATCTTTCGGAGGGCCTGGCTCATCAGGCGGGCCTGCAGGCCGACGTGGCTGTCGCCCATGTCGCCTTCGATTTCCGCGCGGGGAACGAGGGCGGCAACGGAGTCGATGACAATGACGTCCAGGGAGCCCGAGCCGATCAGCATGTCCATGATTTCCAGCGCCTGCTCGCCGGTGTCCGGCTGGGAGACCAGCAGGGCGTCGGTGTCGACGCCGAGCCGGGCCGCGTATTCCGGGTCGAGGGCGTGCTCGGCGTCAATGAAGGCAGCGATGCCGCCCAGGCGCTGGGCGCTGGCGACCGCGTGCAGCGCCACCGTGGTTTTACCGGAGGATTCCGGACCGTAGATTTCCACGACGCGGCCGCGGGGCAGGCCGCCAATTCCCAGGGCAATGTCCAGCGCGATGGAACCGGTCGGAATGACCTCGATGGGCGCACGGACTTCGTCGCCAAGGCGCATGACCGAGCCTTTGCCGAACTGCTTGTCAATCTGGGCAAGCGCTGCGTCGAGCGCCTTCTGGCGATCCGGGGCTGCGGCCATGGTTCACACCTCTAATACTTTCGCTGTGGAGGGGCCGTTACGGCCCTGTGTTTAGTGTTCTTAATCAGGTTGGTGATCAGTTCATTACTGAAGCTACTGGCACCCACCGACAAAGTTGCCCGCCGGCCCCGCATATGTGGAAAACACTCTAAAAAAAGCATAGTCCTACCCGAACAGATATTCGAACAATCGCTGCGGCGTGTCAGCCACTGCCCCGGGACGGGGGTGGAGTGCAGGACGTTCGTGCTGCCGGGCGTGAGTGCCGCGGGCCCTCGCGCTGCAGGGCGTCCGTGCTGCATGGCGATTGTTCTGCAGGAAGTTTGTGCCGCGGGCCCGGCCCGGGTGGCCGCGCAGTGGGTCAGCGGGGTTTGACGTCGCGGCCGAGCCGCCGCTCGGGCGGGACGTCCTGGACCTCGCACAGCGCCAGCCACACTTGCCGGGGCGGTACGCCTGCGCTCAGGGCCTGGTCGGCCGTCCGGCCGCCGACTCCCGCGAGGACCAGGGAGCTGCTGAGGACCCGGGAGTACCCTGGCCCGAATTCGTCGTCCATAAGGCGCCAAAAATCACTGATTCGCACCCCTAGAGTCTCTCACGGTGCGGGAGGACTCTAGAATGGTTGCCATGAGCAACCCCGCCGAAAGCCCCGGCATCCCCGGCCCTGGCACCCCCGGCGGCGCGGACGATTCCACCGAGGCGGCACTGACCGCCGTCGAGCACCAGCTGAGCCTGCTCTGGCGGCGCGCCCGGTCGATCTCCCACCATCTTTCCCGGCAGGTTCACC
>DASWAW010000181.1:0-2863 GCA_036390955.1 Arthrobacter sp. | reverse complement strand
CCCTGGACGCCCAGCTGGGCCACCGTGACCGGCTCCCGGTCGTAGGTGTAGCCGAAGGTGATCCGGCCGAGCCGTTCCCTGAGGTCGGCGAGGTCGGTGGCGAGGCAGAACACCGCCATGATCTCCGAGGCCACCGTGATGTCGAAGCCGTCCTGCCGCGGGATGCCCTGCGTCGGGCCGCCGAGGCCGATCACGACCTCGCGCAGCGACCGGTCGTTCATGTCCAGCACGCGCTTGAACGTCATCCGGCGCGGGTCGATGTTCAGCTCGTTGCCCTGGTAGATGTGGTTGTCCACGAGGGCCATCAGGGCGTTGTTCGCCGAGGTGACGGCGTGGAAATCGCCGGTGAAGTGCAGGTTGATCTCATCCATCGGCAGCACCTGGGAGTAACCGCCGCCGGTGGCGCCGCCCTTCATGCCCAGGATCGGGCCCAGTGACGGTTCGCGCAGCGCGATCATCACCTTGTGGCCGGCCCGGGCCAGGGAATCCGCCAGCCCCACCGTGGTGGTGGACTTGCCTTCGCCGGCGGGGGTGGGGGACATTGCGGAGACCAGCACCACCTTGCCGGGGGCGCGCGGCACACCGGCGGCATTCGAACCGGCGAGCTTGGCCGGATCGATCTTCGCCTTGTAGCGGCCGTAAAACTCGAGGGCCTCGGCGTTGATCCCGGCCGCTGCGGCGATCTCCTCGATCGGCCGCATTGTGGCCTGCTGCGCGATCTCCAGGTCATTCAGGGCCGTACCTGCCGCCGCTGCAGCTGCGGATCCGGGAATCGTCGATTCAGACATCGTTGTCCTTTGGCTCGTGGCGTCGGCGGGTGTGACGGCCAGTGGTTTCAGGGCGCTGTTACCGGCCCATGGTTCCGGTTGAGGGCGTGTGGCCCACCGGAATGGTCAGGTTTCCAAAGTACTGGCTTAAAGCGGTGTGGTAGCTCTCCAGCGTAATCGCGGCGGTGCGTTGCCAGCCGAATTCCTGCGCGTGCAGGGACGCGGCGCGGCCCATGTCCCCGCGGGTCTCCGGATCGTCGTAGAGGGCTTCCAGGGCGTCGGCCCAGTCGGCGGGCTTGTGGCCCTCGATGAGCAGCCCGGTCCGGCCGTCGAAGATGGCGCGGGACAGGCCGCCGACCTTGGTGGCGACCACCGGGGTGCCGCAGGCCTGGGCTTCGAGCGCCACGAGGCCGAAGGATTCGCTGTAGGAGGGCATCACCACGACGTCGGCGGACCGGTACCAGCCGGCGAGCTTCGGTGCGCTGACCGGCGGATGGTGGGTGACGACGTCGTCCATTCCGGCGGCGGTGATCAGCGACTTCAGGTCGAAGTCCTTGGACCCGCTGACGGCGCCGACGATGGTCAGCTGGAGGTCGATGTCCGGACGCCGGTCCCGCAGCAGGGCGGCTGCCTTCACCAGGATCTGCGGACCCTTGAGGCGCTGGATCCGGCCGGCGAACAGCAGGTGGAAACGGCCCGGCGGCACCCCGTGGTCAGCCCGGGCCCGGCTGCGGAATGCGGGCGTGAAGATCTCCAGATCGACGCCGGGCGGCGCCACATCGATGTGGTCGTTGTCCGCGTTGTAGTGCGAGACCAGTTCCGCCGCCTCGGTGCCGGTGTTGGCGATCAGCCGGGTGGCGCCGTCGACAATGCGCTGCTCGCCGTCCTCGCGCCGGCGCGGCTCGGGCTGCTCACCGGCGACCAGGTGCAGGTTCTTGACCTTCGCCATGGTGTGCATGGTGTGGACGAGGGGCCGGCCCCAGAGGCTGGCGAGCTCAAGCCCGGCCACCCCGGAAACCCAGTAGTGCGAGTGGATCACGTCGTAGCGGCCGTGCGGCTGGAGCTGCCGGATCCGGTCGATTTCGGCGACCATGCTGTGCAGCAGTTCGGGCAGTTCCTCTTTGGGCAGCTTCCGGGTCGGGCCGGCCAGGACGTTGTGCACGCAGACGCCGGGGGAGGGGTGCTCGACGGCGGCCTGTCCGGCGGCCGTGGACCGGGTGAAGATCTCCACTTCGACGCCGGTCTCGGCAAGGGCCGCGGCGAGGGCGCGGATGTACACGTTCATCCCCCCGGCGTCGCCGGATCCGGGCTGCTCCATGGGGGAGGTGTGCAGGGAGAGGAAGGCCACGCGGCGGATCAGCGACATTCTTCTCCCTCTCTGAACAGGCCCAGGTGGACATGTCCTCCTGGACACTGCCGGAACTGCATTTCGATAAAACACTACTCCTGAAGTTCCCGCGGGTTCACAGGCCGGTGGGCGGCGCCGGTCACAGAGCCGGGCGTGCTGCTAACGTGACGGCTGTGAGCACACGTGACGAGACAGATTCGACCGCCCCCGGCTGGGATATCCGCCCGGCCACGAGCAGGGACTGGCCGGCGATCTGGGCGATCCTGGAGCCGGTGATCCGGGCCGGGGAGACTTTCACCTGGGACCGGGACACCACCGAGCACCAGGCGCGCGAACGGTGGTTCAAGCAGGCCCCGGGCCAGACCTTCGTCGCGGTGGGGCGGGGGGAGTTCGACGGTGTTGTGCTGGGCACCGGCGAGCTGCACGCGAACCAGGGCGGCGGCGGAAACCACGTCGCCAATGCCGGGTACATGGTCCACCCGGCGCACGGGGGCAAAGGGGTGGCCCGGGCGCTGTGCGCCTATTCGCTGGACGCGGCACGGGCGGCCGGATTCCGCGCCATGCAGTTCAACGCGGTCGTCGAAAGCAACGTCCGGGCCGTTGCCGCCTGGCAGTCCCTGGGCTTCGAGGTGCTGGCCACCATCCCGGAAGCGTTCCTGCACCCGCGGCAGGGCTACGTCGGCCTGCACCTGATGTACCGCAAGCTGTAGCGCCGGAACGCACTCAGGGGTTCCCGGCCCAGAGCGCC
>DASWAW010000180.1:0-2413 GCA_036390955.1 Arthrobacter sp. | reverse complement strand
CGTCCGTGTCGAGCATGAAGGCGAACGACTGGTCATTGCGCTCCACCGGATCCACCGCGTAGTCGTCCACGAAGTCCCCGGCGCTGTAGATGATCGGCCGGTTCCGGAAGACCTCGACGCCGCGGAAGATGTGCGGCGAGTGCCCGTAGACGACGTCGGCCCCCGCCTCGATGAGTGCCCGCGCCAGCTCACGGTGTTCGGGCGGTGCCCCGGAACCCCAGTTCGGGCCCCAGTGCGCGGACACGATCAGGAGCTGGACGCGGGCCTTCGTCCGCCGGACCAGCGCCAGCAGTTCCGCCACCCTGCGGTCGGTACGCACCACCGGCACGTAGAAGACGCCGGGCCCGCGGTCCGCCTCCCAGTCCGGCTGGTTGTCGGTGAAGGCAATGAGGCCGACGGCGGTCCCCGCCACGCGGCGCACCGCGGGATGGCGCGCGGCATCCCGGCCCAAACCGGCGCCGGCATGCAGGATGCCGGCCGAGTCCAGCGCCGGCAGCATTTCCCGGAAGGCGCCGGCCCCGTAGTCCAGCACATGGTTGTTGGCCAGCGAGACCATCCCGATTCCTCCGGAGATCAGGCTTGCCACGTTCTTCGGGTCGGAGCGGAAATGGAACACCTTCCCGGCCTCGGGCTCCCCGCCGGCTGCCAGGACGCATTCAAGGTTGGCGACCGTGAGATCCGCCTGGCGCAGCACGGAACCCGTGTCACCCCACGGGTAGTCAGCGCCGACCCGCCTCAGCCGCTCGTTCACCAGCCGGCCCAGCATGACGTCGCCCAACAACGCAATCAACATGGCACACCCGCCCGTCAGCACTTCCCGCCCGGTTCCCGGCTGCAAGTCCCGGGCCACTCCGGGAGCTCAGGACTCGTAGTTTTCCACCTGCTTGACCGGGCGGGCTTCCGCCTCATCCGGGTTCTCCCCGTACTGCAGCTTCGCCCGCCGCTGCCGAAGGAGATCCCAGCACTGGTCCAGATCCTCCTCGATGCGCTTCAACCGGG
Source organism: Arthrobacter sp. (assembly GCA_036390955.1). Taxonomy (GTDB): domain Bacteria; phylum Actinomycetota; class Actinomycetes; order Actinomycetales; family Micrococcaceae; genus Arthrobacter. The sequence continues at coordinate 1,414 of DASWAW010000180.1, read as the reverse complement.
CGTGCTCCGGACCGTGTTCGTAGTCCGGCGAGGAGGACGGGGCCTTCTCACGGAGCGCCTGCTCTTCGTCCACCAGCGCTGAGATGCGTTCCAGAATGTGTTGTTCGTCCATCACGGCCTTCTTTCGGATAGCAGTCCTTCCGCCAGAGTAGCGAGGCCGTGATGCGCTGGCCAGAGGGCCCTCAGCCGGCTGCCGCAGCGGGCCCAGGGATCATAATCAGCTTGCTTATTAGTATGTTGCTTCCTAGGGTGGATCCTGTAAGGCATCACACTCCCCGAGCGGAGGATCCCGGCCGGTTCAACGGCTGCGTGGACCTCCCCGGGCACCAGAAGGAGGACGCATGTCAGAGCACAATCTTGCCGGTAAGAAAGTCGCCTTTCTGCTCACGGACGGCGTGGAGCAGGTGGAGCTGACCAGCCCCTGGAAAGCCGTGCAGGAAGCCGGCGGCGAGCCGACGCTCGTGGCGCCCAAGAGCGGGAAGCTCCAGGGCTACAACGGCACCGAGAAGGGGCAGAAATTCGACGTCGACCTCACCGTCGCGGAGGCGAACGCCGCCGATTTCCACGCTTTGGTGATTCCCGGCGGCGTCGTCAACGCGGACCATCTCCGCGTCGACAAGGACGCCCAGGCCTTCACCCGCGCCTTCTTCGAGCAGCACAAGCCGGTGGCCTCGATTTGCCACGGCCCCTGGCTGCTGATCGACGCCGGCGTCATTAGCGGCCGGAACGTCACCTCGTACCACACGCTCCAGACCGACCTGCGGAATGCCGGCGCCAACTGGAGTGACCAGGAAGTCGTGGTGGACCAGGGCCTCGTGACCAGCCGTAACCCGCACGACCTTCCTGCCTTCAACGACAAGCTGCTGGAGGAAATCGAAGAGGGCGAGCACGCCGGCCAGACGGCGTAAGCGCAGTTGCAGCGGGCACCTATCGGGAACAGGTGATTTGGGGCAGGATATGCCCTGTAAAAGTGCGCCGGCCGCGGCCGCAATCCAGCGCCCCGGCCCGCGCCCCAGCTGCAAGGAGTCCCGGACATGACCACGCTCAACCCGTACCTGAGTTTCCGCGACAACGCGAAAGAAGCCATGACTTTTTACCAGTCGGTCTTCGGCGGTGAACTGAACATGAGCACCTTCGGCGAATACAACACCAGCGACGATCCCGCCGAGAAGGACAAGATCATGCACGCCATGCTGAGCTCGGAAAAGGGCATGGTGCTGATGGGCGCCGACACGCCCAACGGGATGGACTACAAGCCCGGCAGCAGCATTTCCGTGTCCCTCAGCGGCTCCGATGAGACCGAACTGCGCGGCTACTTCGACAAGCTCGCCGACGGCGGAACAGTGACCGTGCCCATGGAGAAGGCGCCATGGGGAGACGTCTTCGGCATGTGCACTGACAAATTCGGGACCGA
>DASWAW010000179.1:0-3951 GCA_036390955.1 Arthrobacter sp. | reverse complement strand
AACTCCACATTCGGAGCAAAGGCCCTGGCAGTCTTCCCGGCACACCGGCTGGAACGGCAGCATGGTTACAACTGCGTCCCGCAACACCGGCTCAAGATCGATCAGATCGTGCTCGACTCGACGTTGCTCTTCTTCGTCTTCTTCATCCGAGAACACAGCGTCCTCGTAGAAGAAAAGTTCTTGCACATCAACCTCTTGGTCATACGCAAGGGGATCCAGGCATCGGCCGCACTCGCCAGTAACTTCGACGTGCGCGGTTCCTGATACCAGAATTCCTTCGTGTACGGCCTCAAGCCGCAGATCCAGCTCGACATCCGAGCCTTCCTGCACGCCAATGAGCGCCACACCAAGATCACCTGGTGCGGGTACATGTTCTGTCAGCGTCCGCATGCTTCCCGGACTGCGTCCGAGGTCCTTGACGTCAAAAACCAAGGGCGAACTAGCATCTCGTTTAATGAGAACTCCTGTTGAACATATGACCGACGTACTATCTTAGCCTGATCTGCCGGGCGGACTCAAACCGGAGACACGCACGCAGTTCACACCGCACGCCGCTTCGGATCCGGGCCCCGCAACCGGCAGCAGGCCGCCGAGTACCGATCAAGCTTACCCTCTGCGCGGCTGATCCTGGACCGGCTCGCCCGAGTGCAGCCGTTTCAGCACCGAGCGGGGCACGAAGTCGGACACGTTGCCGCCCAGGGTGAACACTTCCTTAATCAGGGTGGAGGACAAGTGGAGGTAGTGGCCCTCGGCGGGCAGGAAGACTGTCTCGACGCCGGTGAGCTGGCGGTTCATCGTCGCCATCGGCAGTTCGTAGTCAAAGTCGGAGGAGGAACGGAGGCCCTTGACGATGGCGTCCACGCCGCGCTGGCGGCAGTATTCGGCGAGGAGGCCCTCCCCCACCGGCTCCACGACGATGCCGCGCAGGGAGGCCAGGGTTTCCTTCGCCATGTCGATGCGTTCCTCGAGCGTGAAGCGGTATTTCTTGGCGTAGTTCGTGGACACGCCCACTATGACCTCGTCAAAGAGGCCGGCGGCCCTGGCAATGACTTCCAGGTGGCCGTTGTGGATGGGGTCAAAGGAGCCAGGGCATACGGCGCGTCTCATGCTCCGAACCTACCGTATTGCTGCCGCGGGCCGGGATAACATGGCTGAATGTCAGCATCAAGCATTCCTTTCACCGTGTCCGGAGGCGTGGTTCTCGTGACGGGAGCCGCCATGGGCATGGGCCGTCTTTACGCCCTGCGGGCGGCCCGCGAGGGTGCCGGCGTCGTGATTCTCTGGGACGTCGACGCCGACGGCCTGGCGAAGACCGCCGCCGAGGTGGCCGCCCTTGGGGCACGCCCCGTTGTCCGCCAGGTGGACCTCGCCGACCGCGCGGCGATTGCCGCGGCCGCGGCGGAATGTGCGGAGGAAGGTCCGCTGACGCTGCTGATCAACAACGCCGGCATTGTCCGCGGTGCACTCTTCTGGGACCACAGCCCGGAGCGGGACATCGCCCTGACCATGGACATCAACGCGCTGGCACCGATGTACGTCACCCACGCGTTCCTGCCGGGCATGATGGGCGACGCCGGCCGGCCGCGGCGGATCCTCAACATCGCCTCCGCCGCCGGCACCGTTTCCAACCCGAGGATGAGCGTGTACGCGGCGTCCAAGTGGGCCGTGATCGGCTGGAGCGACTCGCTCCGGCTGGAACTCGAACAGCAGGGCTTCGGCCACCTCGCCGTGACCACGTTCTGCCCCAGCTACATTTCCACCGGGATGTTCGACGGCGCCCGCGGCCCGCTGCTGACGCCGCTGATGACGCCGGAGGACGCGGTGGACCGGGCCTGGCGGGCCGCCGCCGCGGGCCGGCCGCAGCTGATTGCCCCGGCCACGGCGCAGCTGGGCAAGGTCCTGCGCGGCGTGCTGCCGGTGCGGGCCTGGGACTTCGTGGGCGGGAAGATTTTCGGGATCTACTCCACCATGGACAAGTTCACCGGGCGGATCGCCCCCGACACGAAGACGGGCACCCGATGAGTTCCCCGAAGCAGCTCCCGTGGCAGCGGACCGCGACCGGCGCCAACCTGCTCTCCCCCGACGGCAACCTTGGCGTGACAATCTTCGAGGAAATGACCACCCTCGCGCTTCAGACCGGCGCGATCAACCTTGGCCAGGGCTTTCCGGACGAGGACGGTCCGGTGGAGATCAAGGCCGCTGCGCAGGCCGCCATCGCCGCCGGCGCCAACCAGTACGCGCCCGGCAAGGGCATCCTGGAGCTGCGCGAGGCGATCTCCCTCCACCAGGAACGCTTCTACGGCCTGCAGCCGGACCCGCAGAGCGAGATCATCGTCACCACCGGCGCCACCGAGGCCATTGCCGCCTCGCTGCTCGCCCTCGTGGGGCCAGGCGATGAGGTCCTCACCTTCGAGCCGTTCTACGACTCCTACGGCGCCATCATCGGCCTCTCCGGAGCCACGCACATCACCGCCCCGCTGCTGGCGCCTGACTTTATGCCGGACCTGGACGCCCTCGAAGCGGCGTTCAGCAGCCGCACCAAGATCGTGCTGGTCAACAACCCGCACAACCCGACCGGCGCGGTGTTCCCGCGGGAGGTGCTCGAACGCGTCGTCGAACTCGCCGCCCGGCACGACGCCATCATCATCACCGACGAGGTCTACGAGCACCTCACCTTCGGGGCGCGGCACATCCCGGTGGCCACCCTGCCGGGCGCCGCCGAACGCACCCTGACCATTTCCTCCGCCGGGAAAACCTTCTCCTTCACCGGCTGGAAGATCGGCTGGCTGAGCGGACCGGAGCACCTGGTCTCCGCCGCCCGCACGGTGAAGCAGTTCCTGAGCTACAGTTCCGGCACCCCGTTCCAGAGCGCCATCGCGGCCGGTCTGGGCCTGCCGGATGAGTTCTATGCCGGCATCGCCGATACCCTCCAGCTTAAACGCGACATCCTCAGCGAGGGGCTGCGGGCCGCGGGCCTGGATGTCTTCACCCCGCAGGGGACCTACTTCGTGAACGTGGACACGGCACCGCTCGGCATCACCGACGCCGTCGACCTGGCCCGGCGGCTGCCTGCCCTGGTGGGCGTCGCGGCGATTCCCGTCCCGGTCTTCTGCCACCCGGAAGGCGCCGAACGCACCCGGAGCCTGCTGCGCTTCGCCTTCTGCAAACGGATCGATGTGCTGCAGGAAGCGGCCGAACGGCTCGCGACCCTCCGCGACCGGCTCTGATGGCGGACACCCCCGCGGCCGGGCGGTTCCTGCGGACGTCCGGCCAGCACGCCACCATCGAGCCCGATGCCTTCACCGACGGCGGCTTCGTGCTCAGCATTGGCGGGGCGGAACAGTCGCACGTCAATCTGGCGGACCCCTCGGACATCTTCTACGAGTACCTGCGCCGGATCGGCCATGTGGTGGATCTCGCCGCGCCCTGGGGGGAACCCATCACGGCGCTCCATCTCGGGGCCGGTGCGCTGACCCTGGCCCGCTATATCCAGGCTACCCGGCCAGGCTCCGTGCAGTACGCGGTGGAACTGGAACGGGAACTGCTGGACTTCGTGCTGCAGCGGCTCCCCCTGCCCGAAGGCACGGAGCTGCACACCCTGATCGGCGACGCCCGGGACGCCCTGGCCGAGCTGCCCCCGGAACTGCGTTTCGACGTCGTGATCCTGGATATCTTCTCCGGGCCGGAGGCGCCGGAACATATCGCCTGCACCGGGTTCTACCGCGAGGCCGCGGCGAAACTCAGTCCCCGCGGCGTGCTGATCGTCAACGTGGGCGACGAACCCGGCCTCACGCTGGTCCGCAGCCAGGTGGCCGCGCTGCGCCGCGCGGTGGCGGACGTCGCCGCCTTTGCCGAAGCCGGCATGTTCAGCGGCCGCTACCCGGGCAACATCATCCTGACCGGAACGCAGGGGCCCTGGCCGGAGGTATGGACGGCGGCGCTGACCGCCCG
>DASWAW010000178.1:0-1884 GCA_036390955.1 Arthrobacter sp. | reverse complement strand
GGGTCGCCGACCTGGACGGCGGGGCGCTTGGACGGTTTGGTGTCGTCGAAGGACTCGGAGGCCAGCACGGAGGCGCCGCCGATGCCGTCGCCGCCGGTGCGGGCGCCGAAGAGCACCACCTTGTTGCCCTTGCCGGAGGCGTTGGCGAGGCGGATGTCCTCGTGCCGCATAACGCCGACGGCGAGGGCGTTGACCAGCGGGTTGCCCTGGTACACGGAATCGAAGACCATTTCGCCGCCGATGTTCGGCAGGCCCAGGGAGTTCCCGTAGCCGCCGATGCCGGCGACCGCGCCGTGCATGACGCGGGCGGTGTCCGGGTGGTCGATGGCGCCGAAACGCAGCGGATCCATAACGGCCACCGGGCGGGCGCCCATCGAAATGATGTCGCGGACGATGCCGCCGATGCCGGTTGCGGCACCCTGGTACGGCTCCACGAAGGATGGCGAGTTGTGGGACTCGATCTTGAACGTCACAGCCCAGCCGTCGCCCAGGTTCGTGACACCGGCGTTTTCGCCGATGCCCACGAGCATGTCCTTCTTCATCTCGTCGGTCACCTTTTCGCCGAACTGGCGCAGGTGGTTCTTGGAGGACTTGTAGGAGCAGTGCTCGCTCCACATCACGGAGTACATGGCCAGTTCCGCGCCGGTCGGGCGGCGGCCCAGGACCTTGACGACCTCGTCGAACTCGTTCTGCTTCAGGCCCAGCTCGGCCCAGGGGAGCTCGACGTCCGGGGTCTTGGCCGCGTTCTCGACGGTGTCGATGTTGAACTTCTTGGTCTCGGTGGCGGTGCCGGCCGTCCGGCCAGTCGACGTCTCCGTCATTTGTTGTCTCCCACGATTTTGTTCAGTACGGAGGTGAAGAAGCCGAGGCCCTCGGTGCCGGAGCCGTTTTCGGGACCGAACCCTTCCTCCACCGCGTGCTCCGGGTGCGGCATGAGGCCCACGACGTTGCCCGCGGCATTGGAGATGCCGGCGATGTCGCGGCGGGAGCCGTTCGGGTTGAAACCGACGTAGCGGAACACCACGCGGCCCTCGGCCTCCAGGGCATCGAGGGTCTTTTCGTCCGCGATGTACTGGCCGTCCTGGTTCTTCAGCGGAACGGTGATTTCCTGGCCGACGGCGTAGTCCCGGGTCCAGGCGGTGGTGTTGTTCTCCACGCGCAGGATCTGGTCGCGGCACATGAATTTCAGGTGATCGTTCTTGATCATCGAGCCGGGCAGCAGGTGCGACTCGGTGAGGATCTGGAAGCCGTTGCAGATGCCGAGGACCGGAAGTTTGGCGTCCGAGTTGGCGGCGTCGGTGATCCTGGACATCAGCGGCGCGAACCGGGCGATAGCGCCGGCGCGGAGGTAGTCACCGTAGGAGAAGCCGCCGGGAATCACGACGGCGTCGACGTCACCGAGGGTGGTGTCGGCGTGCCAGAGTTCCACCGGGGTGGCGCCGGCGAGGCGGACCGCGCGGGCGGCGTCGCGGTCGTCCAGGGTGCCGGGGAAGGTGACGACGCCGATCCTCGCGCCAGCGAGGCTGCGAGCATCAGGAGCGTGCGCGGCCACGGCGATGGCCCCGCCGATCAGGGGGAGTTCAGTCATCTCAGGCCTCAACGACCTCGACGTTGACGACGTCCTCGATGACCGGGTTGGACAGCAGGGTCTCCGCGGCGTTCCGGGCCTGGGCCAGGATCTCCTCGGTCACCTCGCCGTCGACCGTGAGTTCGAAGCGCTTGCCCTGGCGGACAGAGCTAAACGCGGTGAAGCCCAGCCGGGGGAGTGCACCCACGATGGCCTTCCCCTGCGGGTCGAGAATCTCGGGCTTGGGCATGACGTCGACAACGATCCGGGGCATCCGGCAACTCCTGTGCGTGAGCATTGGGTAAGGGCGCAGCGGA
>DASWAW010000177.1:0-3875 GCA_036390955.1 Arthrobacter sp. | reverse complement strand
GTCCGGATGCGCAACGCCCTCGAATCCGCCGGCCGCACGGGCGACACCTACTACCAGGGCATCGCGTTCGGTGAGGCCGAGGTAGCCGCGGCCCTTGAGAGCGCCGACGCAGACCCGGAAATGATCGGCAACGGCCGCAGCGAGCTGCTCAAGCTCGGCCTGCCGCTGGGCGCCGAGCACGAAGCCCTGTCAGCGTCGGCGATCAAGCAACGCACCGCCGCTCCCCTGTCTACGTACCGGGCCCGGCGCCTCGTGGGGTACTTCACCACACGGGCCGTGGAGATGCAGAACCACAACGGCACCATCCCCCAGAGGGACTGGGGCACCGCCGAATGGACAAAGCAAGGTGCCCTGCACGCCTACGCCAACGCAGCCGTCCGCCTCGCTGCCGCCTTCCCTCACCGAGAGGACAGCTACCCCGAGAAGCGCTTCACCAAGCTTCTGGCCGAAGGCGAAACGAACACCAACACGATCATCGGCGAGACATTCGATGAGGGCGCCTGGTGAGCGTCAGGAACCGGGTTACCGGCGGCCGGCCCGAGGGAGGGCAGTACGCCGCCATCGCCCACTCTGACACCGTGCCGTCCCTCTCCCCCGCCGCGTCCCGGCGCCAGTCCATCGCCGCCCTCCGCGCCCGGCAGCTGACCTGGAAGGATCTGCAGGACTCGCTGGAAGCTCAACGAGCCGAGGTCGACTCGAAGGTCCGGGACGCGGCCACAGCCTTCGCTGCCATCGACATGCTCGAGGTACTCCCCCAGGTAGCCAAACTCAGCTACCGCAGGGACGGCAACGAAATCGTCTTCATCAGCGCGGCGGATTCCGACGGCGAAACGATCGTCAGCGACAGCGAGCTGTGGGACCCGGACAACCCCTGGGCGAAGGACCGGACCTTCCAGGCAGCGGTCCGCCGCACCGAGGAGAACCTGGAAGCATCGGGCCTGGACGACCGCTGGCTGGACATCGACGTCAACGACGCTATCGCCAAGGCAGCAGCACGACTGGACACGGCAGGCGCCTGACGGTGCCGGTACCTTGGGGGAACTACCCGGGCACCGGGCGACACCACACCGGTACCACACCAGTACCGGACCGGTTCAGTACCGGTACTGAACCGGTTGCGCATCGATACCGTGCTAGTTCCATACCGATACTGTTCCGGTGCTGTGCCAGTAACCGCCCGTCAGTCTGGTACCGGACCAGTGGCAAAGCAGTACCGCACTGGTACCACACCGCTACCGCACCTGAGCGGGCCGCGGCACCATACCGGCACCACACCAGTACCGGACTAGTACCAGACTGAAACCATGCTGGTCCGGAACCACACCGGTATGGTCCTAGGGCCACACCGGTACCATGCTGCAACCAGACCAGTACCGCACTAGTACCATACTGGTATGGGACCAGAACCCTACTGATACCGCATTGAAACCGTTCCGGTGTCACACCGGTATGGCCCTAGCCCCATACCGGTACCACACCAATACGAGAGCCACACCAATACCAGAACCACACTGACACCACACTGGTGCTGAACCAGTACCGAACTGGTACTGGTCGCCATCCCTGGAGAATCGTCGCCCTGAGCCAAGGGCCGGGGGAGCGCGGCGCTTCGAGAGCTTCTAGCACAGCCGTGCCACAGGCAGAGCCTCCAGACCCGGGGGAGTGGGGCTACTCGGGAGCCTTGAAGCCGTACTTCTCTTCCAATATCGGCCAGATGAGCCGTTCCAGGACCTTCTGCTGACTGACCTCCTCAACCATGGAGGCGCTTCGCAGCAGGTCCAGCTGAGAGGGGCTGGCCCGGAGATTGATGCCACTCGTCTTTGGCTCACGATTGCGTCGTTTCCAATCCGGTACGACTGGTACCGGGACCGTCGAGCCGGCCCGTGCCGCTTTTCGGGCCGGAGTTGCAGGCGCCTTGGCCGCAGGCGCAGCGGGTGCCGCCGGCGCTACAGGGGTCACAGGTGCGGACCCGGTAACTTCAGGGGCTGCCTCAGCGGCGGCGGGGGAGGGGACTGGCTCTGGTTCGGTAATGTCCGGGACAGAGGCCAACGGCTTCTCCGTCACCGTCACCAGCGGTTTCTCCGGGCCTGAGGTCATGGGCTTCTCTGCCATGGCGGCAAACGCTTCGATTTCCTGCTCGGTCTGGAGGTCAGTCCGGACGCGCTTAGTTACTGCCATGCCAGCACCTCCGCGGTGAGCAGCTGGATTTCGGCCTTCGCCTTGGAATCTTTCATCTCCACGACGCCAAGACCCTGGGAGAGGCTGGCCTGGTACACCTTGCGCTCGTGAAGCCTGGTGGTGGCGATGCGGAGCTCGGGGAAGTCGGACAGGTAGGAGTGCGCGTCGCTGACCGAGTCGGAGAAGACGTTTGTGGGGACCCGGTTAAGCACGGCGAGGGCCTTCAGTTCCGGGTTGAAGTCTTTCGCCTGGTTGATGGTCACGACGAGGCCCTGGGTGGTGTCCAGGTCCGGCTGCGTCGGCTGGATGGGGACGAGGATCATGTCCGCTGCAGTCATCGCGGTGCGCATTTCCGAGCTGTCCTTGCCGGGTGCATCAACGATGACGACGTCGTACTTCTTGTCCAGGTCCAGGAGGGTGGCCCGCAGGTTGCCGGTCTTCTGAACCGTCTGGATGGGGGAGTGGCCTCCGTCTTCACGGTCCTTGGCCCAGTTGCTGGACGTGAACACGGTGGGGTCGGCTTCGACGATGATGACGTCTTTTCCGAGGGCGGTGAATTCCACCGCAATATTCACGGCGACGGTGGACTTGCCAACGCCACCTTTCTGATGGGCTACAAGGAGAATCACTGCAGTACCGTCCTAGTATGGTGTCGGTGTGGTACCACTTTGGGGCCACAAAAGGCCCCTCGGCGGGGTGGACATAAAAGCAGTGCCGGTAGCAGACCGGGGGAGTGGTCCGTCCTTGCCGGAAAGCAAAAATGGGCCCCGTACCGCGGTCGAAACACCGGCAGTGCAGGTACCCAGGAAAGAGATCGGTCCCCTATAGACTGATCTCAGCAATCCAGCGGGTGCCTCCGCTGCTTTAGCTTCGAAGGCCCTGCGGTTACGCGGGGCCTTCTTCACTTCCAATGATTCCGGACAGGACCCGGCGAGGCCCGGAGGCGCGCCGGGGAGCGGGGGAGTGAGTCCACGAAAAGGGCAGACCTTCGGCGCTGAACCCTACCCGGCTCTGCTGAACGCCATGTCCGCCAGGGCCCAGTCATCCGGCGGACCCTCAAACGCCTCCCACGGATAGTCCTCACCGGGGGAGAGGAGCTCCGCGACGGTGTTCACATTCTTGGACAGCCATTCCTTCCACAGGATCCGGTCGTTCCGATAGCGCTGCAGCTGCGCCGCAACAGCCTCCAGTACCCCGAAGCGCTCGGCGAGGTCCTTCAGTGATGTCGCCGCCACCACCGACCACGCGCGGGCAGTGTCCCGGCCGATCATGTTCCAGGCAGCCATCACCTCCAAGGCTTCACTGACTGCGGACCGGGACAGCCTGGTCAACGTCACGAGTTCAGCCGTCGTCACACCGGGGGAGTGCTCCAAAGCCTCATAGACGAACGCCGCCGGCAGCCCGAGCTCCCGGAAGACCGGGCGCAGGGCATGGATCTTCCCCTTCCGCCAGGTCAGGTCTTCAGCAGCGGCTTTCACCTCTTCAGGCACGGTCAGCATGTACAGATCGCCTTTGGTGCCGCGGGCTTGCTCCACCAAGGTCACCAGCGGATCCTTTTCGGCCCGGAGTTCTCTGAGGTGCAATCCGACGGTCGTGTGATCGAGCCCGGTGGCCACCGCGATGGACCGCACCCCGAATTCAATGAACCGGGACCCTGTCATGTGGGCTGCCTCCCCCAGTGACCTCAGCACCATTCT
>DASWAW010000176.1:0-15258 GCA_036390955.1 Arthrobacter sp. | reverse complement strand
GCGCTGATCAACATGGTCATGATGTGGACCGGCGCTGTCGATTCCCCGTTCGGCCTGCGCACGAGCATGGAGATCTTCGGCATCCCGCTGGGCGTCTTCATCGGCCTGCTCGCCATCGGCCTGGCCGCCTTCTCGCTGGTCATGGACTTCACCAGCATTGAGGCCGGTGTCCGCAGCGGCGCCCCGCAGCGCTTCTCCTGGACCGCGGCGTTCGGCCTGACCGTGACGCTGGTGTGGCTCTACGTCGAGATCATCCGGCTGCTGGCAATCCTGCGCGGCGACGAGTAACAGCGTCCCCCGCGGCCGCGGGCTGAAGAGACATGGAGAGGAGCCCCGCCGGACGGCGGGGCTCCTCTTGCGTCCGGCCGGTGTGGCCGGGCGGCGGGGCGGTTCAGCTGAGCCGCTCCAGCACCACGGCCATGCCCTGGCCGCCACCGACGCACAGCGTCGCCAGCCCGAGGGTGGCGTCGCGTTCCCGGAGGCCGTTGAGCAGGGTCGTGGCCAGCCGGGCGCCGGTCATGCCGAAGGGATGCCCCAGCGCGATGGCGCCGCCGTGGACGTTGAGCCTGTCATGGTCGATCCCGAGTTCCTTGGCGCTGGCGACGACCTGGACCGCGAAGGCCTCGTTGAGCTCCACGAGGTCAATGTCGCCGATCCGCAGTCCGGCGAGCTCCAGTGCGCGCCGGCTCGACTCGACCGGTCCCATGCCCATGAGCTCGGGGGAGAGGGCACTGACGCCGGTGGAGATAATCCGGGCCAGCGGTTCCAGCCCGAGTTCGCGGGCCCGCACGTCGCTCATCACGACGACGGCGGCCGCCCCGTCGTTCAGCGGGCAGGCGTTTCCGGCGGTGACGGTGCCGCCGGCGCGGAAGACCGGCTGCAGGGCGCTGACCGACTCGAAGGTGACGCCGGCCCGCGGCGAGTCGTCCCGGTCGATCACGCTGCCGTCCCTGCGGGTGTAGGGGGTGATCTCGCGGGCATAGAATCCGGCGGCGATTGCCGCCTCGGCGCGGTTCTGGCTCAGCACCGCCCAGGCGTCCTGCTCTGCCCGGCTGATGCCGAAGCTGGTCGCGACGTTTTCCGCGGTCTGGCCCATGGCGATGTAGATGTCCGGCATCCGGCCGCCCAGCCGCGGATCGGTCCACGGCGTGTTGGACGCAGCCCGGGCGGCCGTCCGCTGCCGGGCGGCGTCAAAGAGCGGGTTGTGGGTGCTGGCGTCGGTCTCGCCGGCGCCGGCCCAGTCGCGGTAGCGGGACACCGCCTCCACCCCGGCCGAGACGAAGGCGTGCCCTTCGCCGGCCTTGATGGCGTGGAAGGCCATCCGGAGGGTTTGCAGGCTGGAGGCGCAGAAACGGTTGATGGTGGCGCCGGGGACGCTGTCCAGCCCGGCCAGGATCGTGACCACCCTGGCCATGTTGGAGCCGGCTTCGCCGCTGGGCTCGGCGCAGCCCAGGTAGAGGTCGTCCAGGCCCCGGCCGGACGTGTCCGCCGCGTCGAACGCCGGAATCCGGGCCAGCGCTGCGGTCACGATGGCCGCGGCAAGGTCGTCGGGCCGTTCGTCCTTCAGTGAGCCTTTGAAGGCCCGGCCGATCGGGCTTCTGGCCGTGGAAACTATGACTGCTTCTGTCATGCGGCCAGCCTACGCTCCGCCTATGCCAGGCGCATCGCCCCTGCGGCGGGGGAAACGCGGAAGATGTCCGGTGCCGTGTACCCGGCCGCCGCGAAGGCGCGTTCGACGGCGGCGCGCACCGCCGGTTCGGCCGCGGCCGGGGCGAGCGCGATCGCGGAGCCGCCGAAGCCGCCCCCGGTCATCCGCGCACCGACCGCCCCGGCGTCGCGGGCGGCCGCCACGGCGAGGTCCAGTTCCGGGCAGGAGATCTCGAAGTCGTCCCGCATCGAGGCATGGGAGGCATCCAGCAGCGGGCCGATCGCCGCCGGCCCGGTGCTCTCCAGGAGACCGACCGTCTGGAGGACCCGCTCATTTTCGGTCACGACGTGCCGCACGCGGCGGAACGTCACCCGGTCCAGCAGGCCGCTGGCCTCCTCCAGCCCGTCCAGTCCGACGTCGCGCAGCGCCTTGACGCCGAGGACCTCGGCGCCCAGTTCGCAGGAGGAGCGCCGGGAGGCGTAGCCGCCGCCGGCGTGGGAGTGTGACACCTTCGTGTCCATCACCAGCATCACCAGCCCGGCGGCTCCGGCGTCGAACGGCACCAGCCGGCCGCTCTGGTCCCGGCAGTCCAGGAAGAGGGCGTGCCCGGCCGCGCCGCGCAGGGACGCGGACTGGTCCATGATGCCGGTGGGAGCGCCGACGAAGTCATTCTCCGCGCGCTGCGTGGCCAGGACCATGTCCTGCGTGTCCAGGCCGGCCCCGGTGAGCTCGTTGACCGCAGAGATGACGGCGCATTCGATCGCGTGGGACGAGGACAGCCCGGCGCCGCGCGGCACGTCGGAGTCCAGCAGCAGGTCCAGGCCGCGCACGGGGAGCCCGCGCTGCTGCAGCGCCCAGAGGACCCCCAGCGGGTACTTGGTCCACCCCTTCGCCGTTCCGCGGCCCAGGGACCCGGCCTCCGCCGTCGTCAGCCCCTGGTTTCCGAAGGTGGACAGCAGCCGGATTTCGGTGTCCGGGCGCAGGCGGACCGCCACCCGGGCCGTCCGGTCGATGGCAAACGGCAGCACGAAGCCCTCGTTGTAGTCGGTATGCTCACCGATAAGGTTGACGCGGCCGGGCGCCTGCCACACCCCGTCCGGAGCCGAGCCGAAGACGGAATCGAACCGGGCCGCCAGTTGCCGGGCGTCGAGGGGGAGCGTCATGCCTGGCCGCCGGCGGGGGCCATGCTGGAAGTGCGGGTCATGGCTCCACGGTATACGCCGCGGCGTGCGGCTGGGTACGGTGGTGACCATGAACCTGCTGCCCCCCGTTTCCCCCGACTCCCCTCACCGCGACAGCCCCGCAGACGGCCCCGCGGCGGACGTTTCCGCCCGGCGCTACGCCTCGGGCCGGCAGTACGAGCTGCGGCGCGGCGACGCGCTCGCGGTCGTCACCGAACTCGCGGCCGGGCTGAGGCTGTACAGCCGCGGCGGCACCCAGCTGACGGAGAGCTACGGGGACGCTCAGATTTCCCCGGGCGCCGCCGGCATCACCCTGGCGCCGTGGGCGAACCGCGTGCAGGACGGGGTCTGGTACCTCAACGGCAAGAAGCAGCAGCTGGACATCACCGAGGTGTCCCGCAACAACGCCAGCCATGGGCTGCTGCGCAACGCCTCCTATGAACTTGTCGACGAATCGGAATTCTCGGTCACCCTCGAAGCGCCCGTGTTCCCGCAGCATGGGTACCCCTTCCTGCTGCGTCACCGCGTGCGCTATGAACTGGCCGGGGACCTGGGCCTTGTGGTCCGCCAAATGCTGATCAACGACTCCCAGGAACCTGCCCCGTTTGTCCTCGGCGCCCACCCCTACCTCCGGCTGGGGGAGGTGCCCAGCGAGGAGCTGACGGTCACCGTCCACGCCGGCACGAGGCTCGTGACGGACGAGCGCCTGATCCCGCGCGGCGCGGAGCCGGTGGGCGGCGACTTTGACCTCCGCGGCGGCCGGCGGGTCGCCGAACTGGATCTCGATTCCGCCTACACGGACCTGGAGTTCGACGCCGGCATCGCCCGCCACACGCTGGGCGCACCGGACGGGCGGAGCGTGAGCCTCTGGCAGGACGCGAACTGCGGCTACGTCCACGTTTTCGTCACCACGGAGTTCCCGGGCCGGACCAAAGCGGTGGCGATCGAGCCAATGACCGGCCCGGCCAACGCGTTCAACAGCGGCGACGGACTCCGCTGGCTGGCGCCGGGGGAGCGTTTCGCCATGACCTGGGGGATCAGCGCGTCGCTGGAGCCGTGAGCGGCGGCGTGGTTTCCCATCCGGGCGGCGCTGGGGAATCATGGGGCTATGACGCCAGCTGACAATTCCGCACCGCGAAACCACCCCGACGCAGCCCGCGCCGCTGCCGGCGGCGCCGCCGGAGTCTCCGCAGGAAATTCCGCGAGTGTCTCCGCCGGAACCTCCGCCGGTGTCTCCGCACCGGTACGAACCGTCACGGACCGGGAGATCGACCAGGACATCCCCTATGGCGTGCGGATCGCCGCGTCCTGGTCCTGGCGCCTGGGACTCATCATCCTCGTGGCGGGCGGTCTCGTGTGGCTGCTCAGCCGGGTCAGCTTCCTGCTCATTCCCGTGATGGTGGCCGCGCTGCTGGCCGGGCTGCTGGCACCGGTCAAGAACTGGCTGCGGCGGAACAGCGTCCCCAACGGGCTCGCCGTCGCCATCACTGTACTGGGCTTCATCGGCGTGATCGCCGGGGCCTTGGCCCTCGTGGGCCGGCAGCTCGTTGCAGGCTTTGCCGAACTGTGGAGCCAGGCCCTGGCCGGTATCCAGAAAATCCAGGCCTGGCTCGCGGACGGACCGCTGCACCTGAGTGCGGCCCAGATCGACCAGTACCTCAAGGACGCCACCGAGGCGCTGCAGAACAACAGCAGCAGCATTCTCAGCGGTGCGCTGTCGTTCGGCAGCACCGCCGGGCACTTCGCCGCCGGGATGGTCCTGGCGCTGTTCATCCTTATCTTCTTCCTGCTGGAAGGCGGACGCATCTGGTCGTTCCTCGTGCGTCTGCTGCCCCGGAAGGCCCGCGTCGCGGCCGACGGCGCGGGCCGGAAGGGCTGGGAGTCGATGGTGAGCTACACCCGGATCCAGATGTTTGTCGCCTTCGTGGACGCGGTCGGGATCGGCGTGGGGGCTGCGATTATCGGCGTGCCGTTGGCGCTGCCTCTGGGCGTGCTGGTCTTCCTTGGCTCGTTCATCCCGATCGTCGGTGCCCTGGTGACCGGCGCCGTCGCCGTGCTGCTGGCCCTCGTCGCCAACGGCCCGGTCAACGCCCTGATCATGCTGGGAATCGTTTTGCTGGTCCAGCAGCTGGAAAGCCACATCCTGCAGCCGCTCGTGATGGGCAAGGCTGTCTCGCTCCACCCCGTGGCCGTCATCCTGGCCGTCGCCGCAGGGTCCTACCTCGCCGGAATTCCCGGAGCGCTGTTCTCGGTTCCCATCCTCGCCGTAGCAAACTCGTCGATTCGCTACATTGCCGGCAGAACGTGGGAACATGAAAGTGCACTGGCAACCGCGGGCCAGCAGGGGAGCCCTGCCCCCGCGTCCGGCGCCGATACTACCGTCGGGGACGCCCGCCTGCCGGGCGTGACTTCCGTTGGCGGCGAAGATGCCGCACCCGGTGCCGGTTCCCCGGGCCATGACGCCGGGCGGGGCGCCGGATCCACACCCTGAGTTGAAGACTGAGCAGAAGACAGATCCGAAGAAGGAGACTAGTTCGTGAACACCCTTGAGAGCCTGCCCGTCACGCTGGACGATGTCCTGGAGGCGCAGAAGCTGCTCGACGGGATTATTACGCGGACGCCGGTTGAATCCTCCCGTGCCCTCGGCAGCATGGTCGGCGGCGAGGTCTTCCTCAAGTGCGAGAACCTGCAGCGGGCCGGATCCTTCAAGGTCCGGGGCGCCTATGTGCGGATGGCCAAGCTCTCCCCGGAGGAAAAGAAGCGCGGCGTCGTGGCGGCCTCCGCCGGCAACCATGCCCAGGGTGTGGCCGTCGCCGCGAAGAGCCTGGGCATCAAGGCCCGGATCTACATGCCGCTGGGCGTCGCCCTGCCCAAGCTCGCCGCAACCCGCAGCCACGGGGCAGAGGTGGTCCTGCACGGCCACAACGTCGACGAGGCCCTCGCGGAGGCGAAGCGCTACGCGGACGAGTTCGGTGCCGTGTTCGTCCACCCCTTCGACGACGTCGATGTCGTCGCCGGCCAGGGCACCGTCGGACTCGAAATCCTGGAACAGATCCCCGACGTCGACACCATCCTGATGGGCGTCGGCGGCGGCGGGCTCCTTGCCGGCGTCGCCGTGGCCGTGAAGGCCCGGGCCAAGGAACTGGGCCGGGAGATCCGGATCATCGGTGTCCAGGCCGAAAACGCCGCCGCCTACCCGCCCTCGCTGGCCGCGGACGCCCTCGTGCCGCTCAAACGTGTCTCCACCATGGCCGACGGCATCGCCGTCGGCCGGCCCGGCCAGCTGCCGTTCAGTATCATCCGTGAACTCGTCGACGACGTCGTCACGGTCAGCGAGGACGCCCTCGCCCGGGCGCTCATCTTCCTGCTGGAACGCGCCAAGATGGTCGTCGAGCCCGCCGGAGCGGTGGGCGTCGCGGCGCTGATGGAAGGCAAAATCGAGAACCCCGGCACCGTGGCCGTGGTGCTCTCCGGCGGCAACATCGACCCCATGCTGATGCTCAAGGTCATCCAGCGCGGCCTCTCCGCCGCGGGCCGGTACATGACCGTGCGGATGATGCTGGATGACCGTCCCGGTTCGCTGGCGACGATCGCCCGGATCATCGCCGAGAACGACGCCAACGTGACCGGCCTGGACCACACCCGGGTGGGCGGCTCGATCAGCATGGGCGATGTGTCCATCACTGTGAACCTGGAGACCAAGGGCCACGAACACTGCGAGCAGGTCCTCGCGGCGCTCCGGGCCGAAGGCTTCCAGCCCATCGTGGTGCACTAGGCGCCATGATGCTGGATCCCAGCCCGAACGGCAGGCCACGCACCGGCGGTACCACAGCCGGACGCGCCCGCACGGGGCTGCTGGTGGTGGGCTTGTTCGTGCTGGTGCTCTACGTCATCGAGATCATCAACACCCTGCTGCTCCATTCGCTCAACCGCACGTTCGGGCTGCGCCCGCGCAGCCTCGACGGGGTCCTGGACATCCTCACGTTCCCGCTGCTGCACGCCAACCTGGCGCACCTGTTCTCCAACACCCTTCCGCTGATCATCTTCGGTTTCCTGGTGCTGCTGTCCGGACGGCGGGTGTTCTTCACCACCCTGGCCCTGAGCTGGCTGGCCTCCGGGGTGGTGGTCTGGCTGATCGGCGGCTTCAACGTCACCGTCGGGGCGTCCGGCCTGGTCTTCGGGCTGTTCGCGTTCCTGCTGGCCCGGGGCTTCTTCAACCGCAACTGGTGGCAGATCCTGCTCTCCGTGGTGCTGTTCCTCACGTACGGCGGGATCCTGTTCGGCATCCTGCCCACGGTGGCCAGCTTCGTGTCCTGGCAGGCGCACCTGGGCGGTGCGATCGGCGGGGTGCTGGCCGCCCTGCTCCTGAGCGTTCCCCGGGCGGGGGCGCTGCGCGCCGGGCAGTAGCTGCCCCCGCCAGCAACAAACGACGCCGACCCTCCCGCATGGGGAGGGCCGGCGTCGTGCGCTGCGTTGCAGCGGTGTTCTTCTCGTATCAGCCGACGTACGGCTTGGCGGAGATGATCTCCACCGTGATGACCTTGCCGTTCGGTGCGGTGTAGCTGAGCTTGTCGCCCTGCTTGTGGCCGACGATGGCCGCGCCCAGGGGGGACTTCTCGCTGAAGACGTCAAGCTCCGAGTCCCCGGCGATTTCCCGTGAGCCGAGCAGGAAGCTTTCCTCGTCCCCGGCGATCTTGGCCACGACAATCATGCCGGGCTCGACGATTCCGTCGTCGGCCGGGGATTCGCCCACGTGGGCGTCCCGCAGCAGCGAGGTCAGCTGGCGGATGCGGGCTTCGATTTTGCCCTGCTCCTCCTTGGCCGCGTGGTAGCCGCCGTTCTCCTTGAGGTCGCCTTCCTGGCGCGCGGCCTCGATCTTCTGAACGATTTCCGCCCGGCCGGGGCCGGAGAGGTGGTCCAGCTCTGCCTTCAGGCGGTCAAAAGCTTCCTGGGTGAGCCAAGCTGCAGTTGCGCTGTTGGTGGTAGACACGGACTTCTCCTTCATGGTCAAACAAGCAAAGACCCCGCCACGGTGGCCACTTATGGGACTCAGTAACCAGCTCAGCGGGGGAAAGGTATTGATCCATTGTAGTCAATCCTGTGGATAAACCAAAGAACGCTGGGGTGTGGATCACACCGTGTTACCGCCGCGGCGGGCCGCCCTCGCCGGAGCGCCCGGGGCGCCACCCGCACGGGTCTACTTGCCGGCGTCGGGAATCCAGCAGCTGTCGACGATGCCGGACACGGCCTGGGACTCCGTGCGCACCGTCGCCCGGTGGGCAGTGGTGCGCCCGCCGTCGGCGCCGGCGTCGGCGGCGTTCGGAGCGATGTCCACGACCTTCCAGCCCACCACGGCGAACTTGGAATCCAGCGCCTTGACCGAGCATTTGGCGGCGGTGTCCGGTTCCTTGGTGACCTGGAAATCGACCTCGGTGAGGGTGGCGTCCGGCGTGCTGTAGCCGATGTCCTTGAAGGTGACGGAGGCGGTGGCGTTCGACGTCGAAACCCAGGCCATGAAGGCCATCCCGGCCACAAGGGCAAGGATCAGGATGTTGCGTTTTGCCTTGCCGCTGAGTGTCCGCTTTTGGCGGCCGTAGCGATTGGCTAGGCTGGGAGATGCCGGCGCAGTCGCGGCAGGCTGATCCTGGGAAGTCACCAGTCCAGTTTAGTGTGGATCCGGCGGGGAAATATCCGCCCGTCCAAGCCGCCCGCAGAGCACGACTTATCAGCACACCACAGAGAAAAAGAGGAGCCGTCCCACGATGACAGCGTCCACCAGCCCGTCAGCGCCGCTTCGACTGTTGGCTGTCCATGCTCATCCCGACGACGAGTCCAGCAAGGGCGCCGCCACGATGGCAATGTACGCCGCGGCCGGCATCGACGTCCTGGTGGCCACCTGCACCGACGGCTCCCGCGGTGACATCCAGAACCCGGCGGTGGCGGGCGAGCCGCACCCCAAGCGCGACATGGCCGGCGCGCGCCGGCTGGAAATGGAGCAGGCCGCCAAGGTCCTCGGTGTCAGCCAGCGGTGGCTTGGCTTCGTCGATTCCGGGCTGCCCGAAGGCGATCCGCTGCCGCCGCTGCCGGCCGGGTCGTTCGCGACGCTGCCGCTGGAACGGGCGGCCGCCCCGCTGGTCCGGCTGGTCCGCAGGTTCAAGCCGCAGGTCATCCTGAGCTACGACGAGAACGGCGGCTATCCGCACCCGGACCACATCATGGCGCACCGCGTCGCCGTCGAGGCCTTCGAAGCCGCCGGCGACCCGGACCGCTACCCGGGAGCCGGCGAGGCCTGGGCGCCCAGCAAGCTGTACTACGACCGCGCCTTCAGCCCCGAACGGTTCCGTGCCCTACATTTCGCGCTGGAGGAATCCGGCCTCCAGTCGCCCTACGCCGAACGGCTCGCCGCGTGGCTGGAAGCCGATGCCGAGGGCCACACCCCGCCGGCGCCGACCCACCCCACCACGACCCAGATCGAGTGCGGCGACTTCTTCGAAGCACGCGATGACGCGCTGCGTGCCCACCGCACCCAGGTGGACCCGGAGGGGTTCTTCTTCGCCGTCTCGCCGGCCATGCAGCGCCGCGTCTGGCCCTGGGAAGACTACTCGTTGATCCAGTCCAGGGTCCCCGCCGAACTGCCTGAAAAGGACTTCTTCGCCGGGCTAAGATAGACCCATCAGGCCTTTTCTATGACGCGTAGAAGACGTCGTGGAAACAGTCCCAGCCCGGCCGCCAGCAGTGGCGCCGGTTGCCATTCAGCCCCCATAGAAGGTCCTCACCGTGTATTCCTCGCTCATTGCCCTGGCAACAACTCCGGCGCCCACCCCCACGCCGTCGCTGCGCCCGGGACTGTCCCAGGACCAGGTGACGCCCGGCCTGCTGGGTTTCCTCCTGACCGCCTTCATCGTGGTGCTCACGGCCCTGCTGATTGTGGACATGGTCCGCCGCATCCGCCGTGTCCGCTACCGCGCCCAGGTGGAGGAGGAGCGCGCCGCCGCACAGGCTGACGGGGGCGCTCCGCAGGCCGCCGACGCCGGACCGGGTGCCCAGGATCCGGCCGGCCAGCCCGGCAACCGTCCGGAAGTCAACGGCGATGCAGGACCCGGAAACCGCTGACGGCGGCACACCCCCACGCTTCCCCGAGGCCGCCAACGCCTTGGGCGGAGAGCCCTCTGCCTACCTCCGCCAGCACGCCGGCAACCCCGTGCACTGGCGGCCCTTCGGCGACGAGGCTTTTGCCTTCGCCGCCGCCCGCGACGTGCCGGTCTTCCTCTCGGTCGGCTATGCGGCCTGCCACTGGTGCCATGTCATGGCCCGGGAATCCTTCGAAGACCGGGACACCGCGGACTTCCTGAACGCCAACTTCGTCGCCGTCAAGGTGGACCGGGAGGAGCGTCCCGACGTGGACGCCGTCTACATGGCCGCGACCCAGGCGATCAGCGGTCAGGGCGGCTGGCCGATGTCCGTCTTCCTGCTGCCCGACGGCCGGGCGTTCCACGCCGGCACCTACTTTCCGCCCCGGCCCCTGCCGGGCAGGCCCTCCTTCCGCCAGGTACTCGAGGCCGTGGCCGACGCGTGGCGGGAGCGCCGCGACGCCCTGGAACAGAACGCCGATGCGCTCGCCCGCGGCCTCGCCGCATCGCAGCTGGGTGCCGCCGTGCGGCTGGACGGTGTGCCGGAGCCGCTCGATTCGTCGCTGCCCGGCGAGGCCGTGCGCGTGCTGGCGGACTCCGAGGACCCGTCCGGCGGCGGCTTCGGCCCCGCGCCGAAGTTCCCGCCCTCCGCGGTGCTGGAATTCCTGATCCGGCACGCCGCCGCACCCGCGGGGGGCGCCGGGACCGGGTCCTCGGCGGACGCCGGGTCCGGGCCCGCGGCGGACACCGGGTCCGCGGGGGCCGCCGGGTCGGGGACCGCGGCCCTGGCCCGCGGCCTGGCGGGCCGGACGCTCGCCGCGATGTCCCGCTCAGCCCTGTTCGACCAGCTCGACGGCGGCTTCGCCCGCTATTCGGTGACCCGGGACTGGTCCGTGCCGCACTTCGAGAAAATGCTTTACGACAACGCCCAGCTGCTGCGCGTCCACGTGCACTGGGTCCGGCTGGGCGGCACGGCCGAGTATCCGGCAGCGGAAGCAGCCGACGTCGCCGGCCGCACCGCGGGCTGGCTGCTCGACGCGCTGGGGCTCGGCACGGACGACGCTCGCCATGACGCGCCTCCCGGGGCGGCCGGGGACCTTCCCGCGGACCTTTCGGGGGGCCTTCCCGTGGCCCTGGCCTCGTCCCTCGACGCCGACACCGTCGTGGACGGCGTCCACTCCGAGGGTGCCAGCTACCTCTGGAGCCCGGCAGCGCTGGTGGCCGTCCTGGGCCCCGGTGACGGCGCCGCCGTCGCGCGGTTCATGAACGTCCGCCCCCGCGGCACCGTCTCCGCGGACGGCTCCCCGCTCCACCCCGGCCGGGCACTCGGTGCCGCCGAAGCGGAACTGTGGCAGCGGGTCCGGCCCGTGCTGCTCGCCGAACGCCTCCGCCGCCCCCAGCCCGCCCGCGACGACAAAGTGGTGGCCGGATGGAACGGGCTGGCCGTCGCCGCGCTGGCCGAAGCCGGGGCGGTGCTGGGCCGGCCCCGGCTGGTGGCCGCAGCCGCGCGCATCGCGGCCTACTTGGAACGGGTGCATTGGCGGCCTGGCGCCGCGGGTGAACCCGGCACGCTGATCCGGGTCTCCCACAATGGCGTGGCCTGGGGGATCGGCGGCCTGCTGGAGGATTACGCCTTCGTGGTGGAGGGCCTGATCGCGCTGTACGCCGTCTCCGGCCGGACCCGCTGGTACCGGCTGGCAGAGGAGATCCTGGCGGCTGCCTGTGCGCGGTTCAGCACGGACGGCACGCTCCAGGACACCACGGGGGAGTCGGAGCAGGTCTCCAACGCGCAGGGCGGGCGCCCGTCGCTGGAGCCCTTCGACAATGCCACCCCCAGCGGAGCGGCCGCCTTCGCCGGCGCGCTGCTGTCCTGCGCGGCGCTCTCGGGCTCCGCGGAACACCGCGCCCTCGCCGGCAACATCCTCGCGCTGCTGCCTTCACTGGCCACCCGCGCGCCGCGGGCGGCAGGCTGGCTGCTCGCGACGGCGCAGGCCGCCCTCGCCGGCCCGCTGGAAGCCGCCGTCGTCGGACCGGACACGCCGGAGCGGGCCGCCCTGCACCGTGAGCTGCTGCTCTCGCCCAGCCCCGGGCTGGTGATCGCCCTGCAGGATGACACTCTCCCGGCCGGCGCGGCCGCGGACGACGGCGTGCCCCTGCTTCGCGGCCGCGGCGCGGCCCCCGGCGGCGGACCCTTGGCCTACCTGTGCCGCGGCATGGTCTGCGGGCTTCCCGCGGCTTCCCCCGGCGAGGTGCGGGAGCGGCTGGCTACGATGGCGGAATGACTTTTCGCGACGGATTCGAACTCGTGGTTTTTGACTGTGACGGGGTCCTCGTCGATTCCGAGGTGATCGCCGTCCGGGTGGACCAGCTGGTCCTCGCGGACCTCGGCTGGGAGCTGGAGCGGGAGGAGATCGTGGAGCGTTTCGTGGGCAGGGCCGAGGCCGACTTCGTTGCAGCGGTGGAGGAGCAGCTGGGCATCGAACTGGGCGAGGGCTGGGACCGGAAGTATGAGCCCTGGTACCGGACGGCGTTCGAGCGCGACCTCGTGCCGGTGGACGGCGTCGTGGAAGCGCTGGACGGGCTGCGGGTCCCGCACTGCGTGGCTTCCAGCGGGAGCCACGCCAAGATGCGACGGACGCTGGGGCAGACCGGACTCTGGCACCGCTTCGAAGGCCGGATCTTCAGCGCATCGGAGGTGGCCCGCGGCAAGCCGGCCCCCGACTTGTTCCTGCACGCCGCCGGGACGCTCGGCACGGCACCGGGGCGCTGCGCCGTCGTCGAGGACAGCGCCTACGGCGTCCAGGCGGCCCGCGCGGCCGGGATGCATGTGTTCGCCTACGCCGGCGGCGTGACGCCGGCGGTGCGGCTGGAAGGACCGGGCACCACCGTCTTCCACGACATGCGGCAGCTTCCCGGTCTCATCGCGGCCGGACGGCCCTGACCAGGCCGTGGCGGAACGGTCCCCGGGCACGCCCTCGGCGGCGGGGACCTCAGCTCAGGACGGCGATGGCAATCGCGATGTAGTGCGCAGCGAAGGCGAAGACGGTGAGGGCGTGGAACAGTTCGTGGAAACCGAAGTGCTGGTAGCTGATGTTCGGCTTCTTCAGCGCGTAGAAGACGGCGCCGGTGATGTAGAGGGCGCCGCCCACACAGATCAGCACGGCACAGGCGACGTTGGCGGCGAAGAAATCCGGCAGGTAGAACAACGCGCCGCAGCCCAGGGCGATGTAGATCGGCACATAGAGCCAGCGGGGGGCGTCGGTCCACAGCAGGCGGAACAGCACACCCAGGATGGCCCCGGTCCAGATGACCCACAGCAGCAGTTCGGCTTTGGGCCGCTCCAGCAGGGCCCAGGCCAGCGGCGTGTAACTGCCGGCGATCACCAGCATGATGTTTGTATGGTCCAGCCGCTTCAGCACGATCTTCACGCCCGGGGACCAGTTGCCGCGGTGGTAGATGGCGCTGATGCCGAACAGCAGGACACCGGTGAAGGCGTAGACCGCGGAGGCGATCTTCAGGTCCGGCGTTGGGGCCAGCAGCACCAGCACCAGCCCGGCTGCAAATGCCAGCGGAGCGGTCACGGTGTGGATCCAGCCGCGCCATTTTGGCTTGATCATCAGCAGTTCGGCCAGCCGGACCGCGGCGTCGTCCATTGGACCGGTTTTGCGGTCCGCAGGCTGTTCCGACCGCTGCTCGGGACTGTTGCTTTCCATGCCGCAATAATAACCTACGGCCTAGTAAGTTACCCACGAGTAATAGGTCTTTATGGGCAAAATCGCAACGTCCCTGCGCCCCGGCCCGCGCTCCGGCGGGTAGCCTAGGATCTGCACAGCAGTCGTACTTCAAGGAAGCCAGGTGAATGTCCGGATGGAAATGCCCGGGTTCCTCTATGGCTTCTACGAGCGCAAACTGCAGCGGTCCCTGGACCCGGAGCGCATCCCCAGGCACATCGGCGTGATGGTGGACGGCAACCGCCGCTGGGCCCGGCAGTTCAACGCCCCGACCAGCCAGGGACACCAGGCCGGCGCCGACAAGATCCACGAATTCCTCGGCTGGTGCCAGGAACTCGGCATCAAAGTGGTCACCCTCTACATGCTCTCCACCGACAACATGAACCGGTCGGGCGAGGAACTCGACCTGCTCATGGGCATCATCGCCAACACCCTGGACCGGCTGGACGAGGACGCCGAGATTTCGGTCCATGCCATGGGAGCCCCGGAACTGCTGCCCGACTACCTGGCCGCCCGGCTCAACCGGCTTACGGCCCGCACCCCGGCGCGTGAGAAACTGCACGTCAACGTCGCCGTCGGCTACGGCGGACGCCGCGAAATCGTGGACGCCGTCCGGGAACTGCTGCACGACGCCGTCGCCCGCGGCACGGACATCGGGAAACTGGCCGACGCACTGAGCGTCGACGACATCTCACGCTTCCTCTACACCCGCGGCCAGCCCGATCCGGACCTCGTGATCCGCACGTCCGGGGAGCAGCGTCTCTCCGGTTTTCTGATGTGGCAAAGCGCCTACAGCGAGTTCTATTTCTGCGAGGCCCTGTGGCCCGCCTTCCGGAAGGTCGACTTCCTCCGCGCCTTGCGTGACTACGCGGGACGGCAGCGCCGCTACGGCTCCTGAGACGTTATCCGGTGTTCACACGATGGCAACAGGAATCGCCGAAAAATTGGCACCGAAACGCCGCATCCCGGACGTACGTTAATCCCATCAGCAGGCAAACCGCCGGCTGATCGGGGAGGCCAGTACATGGAGCGGAAGTTCGCACCGGGTGTATGGGAGGCCGCGTCCGGCCTCAAGGCCGAGCCGCCTCACCAATAACAATTCCGGGCATGCGTCCCGGGGCTGGAGTCGATGTGGCTATTTCTGAACAACTGCCCGACGTTGTGACCGACCAGGGACAGAAAGCTACCTCTCGCGCCAAGCGAGCCACCTCAATGACCGGTGCAGCCGATAGCGGCGCTGCAGCCGGTCCTGCTGTTTCCGGGGAAGGGACAGCAGCCGGGGAGCCGGCCCGCAGCTTCGTGATCGACACTTCGGTGCTGCTCTCGGACCCGCGGGCCCTGCTGCGCTTCGCGGAGCACGAGGTGATCCTGCCGATCGTGGTGATCACCGAACTCGAAGGCAAACGGCACGACCCCGAGCTCGGCTATTTCGCCCGCAAGGCGCTCAGGCTGCTCGATGACCTGCGGGTCGAGCACGGCGGACTCGACCGCCCCATCCCGCTCGGCCACGACGGCGGCACCCTCATGGTGGAGCTGAACCACATCTCCGCCGAAGTGCTCCCCGCCGG
>DASWAW010000175.1:0-3078 GCA_036390955.1 Arthrobacter sp. | reverse complement strand
CGGCACCGCCACCCTGGCCGACGTCGAACAGCTCGCCAAGGACGCCGGCGCGGCGCACGGCCTCGACGTCGAGTGCTTCCAGTCCAACCATGAGGGTGCCCTCGTGGACGCCATCCACGCCGCCCGCGGCAGGGCCGTCGGTATCGTCATCAACGCCGGCGCGTACACGCACACCTCGGTCGCCATCCGGGACGCCATCTCCGCGGTGCAGCTGCCGGCCGTCGAGGTCCACATCACGAACGTCCATGCCCGCGAGGAATTCCGGCACCATTCGTACCTCTCGGATATCAGCAAGGCAGTGATTGCCGGCGCCGGGATCCTGGGCTACCGATTCGCCGTCGAATACCTTGCCGGGCTGCAGGCCAGCCGGGACTGAGCATGTCCTCCGTGAACCCCGGCACAGCCGGCCCCGGGCCCGGGGAACCGGGCGCCGGGACGCCGGCCACCAAGACGCCGACCACCAAGACGCCGACCACTGCTGAGTGGTACCGGCACTTCGGCACCGTCGACGCGCCGGGCAATTCCGCGTGCTATGCCGAATGGTCGGTGGGCGTCGCGGATGACCCGGAGCTGATCGGGCGGATCGACGCGTGGCCGTACACCAAACGCCAGCCCCTGCTGATGCTCGCGGCCGCCCGCTTCCTCGGCGCGCGGATCAGCCCCTACCCGGAGTTCCGGGCCTTCCTGGACGCACACTGGGAGGACGTTTCGCGGATCGTGCTCACCCGTGCCACCCAGACCAATGAGGCCGGGCGGTGCGCCACGCTGCTGCCGTCCCTGGCGCAGATCGCCGCCGCCGACGGCCGCCCGCTGGCGCTGCTTGAGGTCGGCGCCTCGGCCGGGCTCGGGCTCTTTCCGGACCGCTACGGCTACGAGTACGACGGCGGCTCCGGGGTCACGCGGCTGGCCCCGGCCGGCGCCGCTCCCGGCAGTTACCCGGTGCTGGGCTGCACCGTCACCGGCCCGGTCCCGCTCCCGGCGGAACTCCCGCGGGTGGTGTGGCGTGCCGGGATCGACCTGAACCCGCTCGATGTCCGGAACCCCGACGACGTCGCCTGGCTGGAAGCGCTGATCTGGCCGGAGCAGGACTTCCGCCGCGAACGGCTGCGCCGGGCGATCGCGATCGCCCGGGCCGACCCGCCCCTCCTGGTGGCCGGGGACCTCAACGACCGGCTGCCGGCCCTGGCCGCGCAGGCCCCGTCCGACGCCACCCTGGTGGTCTTCCACAGCGCGGTCATGGCCTACCTCGACGCGGAGGCCCGGGACCGGTTCCGCGCCACCGTGTCCCGGCTCGCCGTCGAACGCGGCTGCCACTGGCTTTCCAACGAGGGGCACACCGTGATCATCCAGGCCGACGGCTCCAGCGTGGTCCCCGAAATGGACGAGTCCCGGCTCCGCGGGCGATTCCTGCTGCTGCACAACGGCCGGCCCACAGCGATCGCCGGCCCGCACGGCCAGAGCCTGGAATGGCTCTGACCGGCTGACGCCCGGATTTCGGCGGCGGCCGCTGCCACGTCTGGATGCCCTGCTACGTCTGGAGGCCCCGTGGATGCTGGGCCCTGCTATTTCTGGATGCACTGTCCCGGGGAGACAGCACCGCGGAGGCCCGCGGCCTGGGCGGCCACCGGTTCCAGATCCGCCATGGTGATGGCGTAACCAAGCGAGGTTTCCCCGGTGGCCTTGGCGAAGATCACTCCCGCGACCTGGCCGTCGGTGGTCAGCAGCGGCCCGCCCGAGTTGCCCGGCTGGACATCCCCGGCGATCCGGTACACGTCCTCCGCCGCGGGGTTGTTGCCGTAGATGTCCGGGACCAGCACCGTGGAAATGTCCTGCACCGTGGCGGGTTTGGACTGGAACGGACCGCCGTGGGGGTAGCCGGCAAACGCGGCCGGGGTGCCGGCGGGCAGGTCGGAACTGAGCGGCAGCGGGGCGGAGCGCAGACCGTCCACGGCCACGACGGCGAGGTCGTGCTGGCTGTCAAAGTACACCACGCGCCCGGGCAGGGCGCCTCCGCCGGGGATCTCCACGACCGGTTCGGGCACGCCGGCGACCACGTGGGCGTTCGTCACGACCCGGCCGGGCGAAACCACAAAGCCGGTTCCTGTCTGGTTCTGTCCGCACTGGTAGGCTGTGCCGGCGATCTTCAGGACCGAGGCCGCGGCCTTGTTCAGGGCCGGGGTGTCGGTGCTGGCATCCGGGACGGCGACCGGCTGGCCCTCGCCGATGCCCTCGAACAGGGTCGGGATGCCCTCGCCGATCACCGCGGAGCGCAGCTCGGCCATCGACGTCTTCAGCGGGACAGGGGTCACGCCGTCGATGAAGCGGATCACCTTGGACTCGGCGAGCGGCTGGGAGACGAAGGGAACGCCGAGGGCCCCGATGCTGAACGCCAGCATCGACATGACCAGGGCGGAGACCACCACGTTGACGCCGCCGCCGGCCAGGCGGTCCACGGACCGGAGCGGGCTGATCCTGACGACGCTGCGGATCCGGCGGCCGATCGCGGTGCCCAGCCCGTGCCCCAGGACCATCAGCAGCACGGCGGTGGCAATGATGGCCGTGAGGCGCCAGCCGCTGTCCTCCACCAGGCCGCTGACGACGGGGACGGACACAAACGCGGCCACGGCGCCCGCGGCGAACCCGGCGATGCCGCCGGCCGTAACCAGGAAGCCGTTGCGCAGGCCGTGGAACAGGTAGGACAGCAGCGTCAGAATCAACACGAGGTCCAAGATGGTCAAGCCGAACACCAGTGCTCCTTATAGGCAGGTAAGCCCCAATTCTACCGGCGCCGGCTGGCAGTTTGCCGAGCCCGCCCGGCGGCCCGGAGCGGCGCTCCCGCGTCCCCTGCCACGACGTTTGGCGCGTTTCGGTGCCAAGTACGTCACAGACGCGCCAAAATTCTGAAACAATGGCTGAAGCGCCCCAGCCGACACAGTTTTAGTCAGGAGATTTCATGGATATCGAGGTATTGCGCCGCGCACCCCTTTTCGCCACGCTCGACGACGAGGCGTTCCGTCTGCTGACGGACGAACTCACCGAGGTGGACCTCTCACGCGGAGCCTCGGTATTCCGGGAAGG
>DASWAW010000174.1:0-13195 GCA_036390955.1 Arthrobacter sp. | reverse complement strand
GCGGTAGTAACAGTCACAGATAAACCCTACCAATCGGCACAGACATAAAAGACCCCTCATGCACCCGCCAGAGCCCATTTACCCTTGCTACCTTCCGGTCCTGGGGGAGTTCAACAGGATGACGCCACATGAGGGGCCGTCAGCAAGTTTACCCGACGTTTGAGTGTGCCCCGAATCGTGCACCTTGGGCCCGGGAAATCCGCTGGGACATGCCCATTTTTCGTGGCGGGGAGTGGGCAGGAAGGGCTTATGCCCACGGGCTGCGGCGGGGGTGGGGCATGTCCCGCGGGGCGGGTAGGAGGTCGCTGGGACATGCCCATTTTTCGTGGCGGGGAGTGGGCATGAAGGGCTTATGCCCACTGGCTGCGGCGGGGGTGGGGCATGTCCCGCGGGGCGTGGGTCTGAGAAGCCAATTGGGCGATGCCGGGAAGTTCAGGTATTCTAGTATCTGCTTTTGTTTCAGAAGCTACTGGAGAATTCGCCTAGCGGCCTATGGCGCACGCCTGGAACGCGTGTTGGGTTAACGCCCTCGGGGGTTCAAATCCCCCATTCTCCGCGTTTGGCCCCGGTCCCTGGACCGGGGCCTTTTTGCGTCCCGAGCAGTCCCGGCCGGGTCCGAAACCGGGCGGCCCGTCCCGGGGTTAGTCCCGGTGGCCCAGCCTGCGGAGCCGGGCCCGTGCCGCCTGCTCGCTGGGGCCCACCCGGCCCAGGGCAAGATGGACGACGCCGAGCGTCACCTTCGTGGCCAGCCGCACCGGGAGCGGGACAGGGCCCAGCCGTGCTGTGCGGAGCCCCAGCAGCTCACGGTATTTGGGCTCCAGGCTCGCCACCGCCGCCGCGAACAGCACCCGGTATCCCGGCCTGAGTGCCGGATGCAGCGGCGGATTGCGGATGAACGCCACCGTCTCGGCGACCCTTTCGTCGGATCGGAGCTCCCCGGCGTCGTACCAGTGGTCCAGCTGCCGGCGCATCGCCTCCTCGCTGAGCGGCGGGGACTCCACCCCCATCAGCTCGCCGGCCTGCGCCCACTCACGCACGTAGGCGTCGGGCCCGCCGGGGATCGGCCTGCCCCAGATCTTGTGCGCCGAAAGGAAGGCATCGGTGAAGGCGATGTGCACCCAGCGGAGCAGCTCCGGATCATTCGCCGCATAGGTCCGGGCGACGCCGTGCCCGTCGACGTAGTGGCCGTGCACCGATCCATGGAGCCGCAGCACCCAGTCGGAGGCTGAGCTGGCCGCGGCCGTTGAACCGTAGGAGACGGTGAAAATCCAGCGGATCGTTCCGGCCAGCCGGCCCAGGGGATCCTCCCGGAAGCGGGAGTGGTCGTGGACACCCGCCAGCGCCCCGGGATGGAGCGCCTGCATCAGCAGCGCCCGGATCCCCGCCACAATCGTCGGCATGTCGCCATGGACGGCCCAGACGGCCGAACCTGGCAGGTGGTAGCCAGGATCGTCACCGTCTGCCAGCCGCGGCACCCAGTCCGGCACGGCCTCACGGGTCCCGGTGAACGTCTGTTTGAGTTCGGCCTGCCATTCCCTGAGGAGGTTGCGCATACCCCATTCTCGCCCACCGCTGCTGCGCACCGATACTTGGCCCACTACCTAGTACTACTGGGCCACCACTTGAGTTCGAAAGGGGGTAGGTTTTTCCGTTCCCACAGCCATCCGATTGTGGTCCCATAAGAACGTGAGTCCGCGATATTGGGGGCTGGCGTACAGAATGCGGGAGTCACATCGTGGGAAAACACTGGGGCAACTCATCGAGTGAACAGGCAATAAGAGCGCGGATCATTGCGGTGCGCTGTTTGTCGGGCGGCTTTTGCCTCTCGCTGGCGGTCCTGACCTTTGGAGTCCAGGGCCTGTCGGGCAGCGACACCGTCGTTTTGACTTCGCCGCCAATGGCCTCCGGCGTTGTCGGGCCCGGCACATGGAATCCGGGCACCGCGGACGCCCTCGCCGTTCCAGGCTCCGAGGCGCCGTCGACGGCGGCGTTCACTGCGGACGCCCATGCCCTGGTCGCCTACAGCCGGTCAACGGTTGAGACAACGTCAAAAGACGGCGTCCCCGGGGAACTAAACGTGGCCTCTGCCGGATTGAAGCGGCCCGCAGCGGGATTCCTCATGGCCCCCCTCGAGTTTCTGCGGGAGTCCTCCCCGTTCGGGCTGCGGACCAGCCCCATCTCTGGATCCGCGGGCGAATTCCACTGGGGCCAGGACTACGCCGCAGCCTGTGGCACCAGGGTCTATGCAGCCGACGCCGGCGTCGTGCGGGCCGTCGGCTGGCATCCGTGGGGTGGCGGAAACCGCGTGGAAATCGACCATGGCAACGGGCTCATCACCACCTACAACCACCTTGAGGCGATCGCCGTCAAGAAGGGCGACTCGGTCCGGGTTGGCGAGGTCATTGCCCGGGTGGGGACGACCGGATCATCCACTGGCTGCCACCTGCATTTTGAGACGATCCTCAACGGTTCCCACAAGAACCCCCACAACTGGATCCTCCTTCCGATCAAGCAGACGGACCAGCTGGGCACCATCGACATGACCAGTTACGCGCCCGAGGCCGGCAGTCCTTCCAACGCCACCCTTGGCTGGGCGATCCCGGTGTCCGATGACGGGATGCACGTGGTCGCTGGCGGCGCCGAGGAAAAGCCCGTCGCGGCGCTGCCGCGAACGCCATCCTCCCCTTCAGCAGCAGCGCCCTCGCCGACTCCCTCCGTCTGGGACGGGCTGTCGCCGACCAAGACGAGGTCGGATACCCCAACGCTTGAGCCCAGCCCGCCGCCGAGCGGGACGTCCGGTGGGACCACCACCACGGCGGGCTCCACAACATCGACTGACACCCCGACTCCGTCGGACCCCGGCACCTTGGTCCCGCCGCCAGGGTCGCCGACGCCGGAGCCCACCACGCCCCCGCCGGGATCGCCGACGCCGGAGCCCACCACGCCCCCGCCGCCCGCGCCTGAGCCCACAGTGGAGCCTGTACCGGTCCCGCCGCCGGTCGTGGAGCCCGCGCCGGCGCCGCCGCCCGTCGTGGAGCCCGCGCCGGCGCCGCCGGCGGTCGTGGAGCCCGCGCCGCCACCGCCTCCGCCGGTTGTGGAGCCCGCGCCGCCACCGCCTCCGCCGGTTGTGGAGCCCGCGCCGGCGCCGCAGCCGACTTCAGAACCTGCCCCGCCGCCGGCACCGGCTGAACCGCCGGCCACCACGGACCCGTCACTTACGCCCAGCCCGTAGCGGGCACCAACCCATACCCGCGCACGTTGGTATCGAATGACTGTCGTGACCAATTCCGGGACACCGTTCCGGACCCGACATTCCCTACCGACCTGCGAGGAACCCCCATGCCCGCTCTCCACAGCATTCCGCTCACCCTCATCGACGGTACGGACACCGACTTCGGCCGCTTCAAAGGCGAGGTGGTGCTGGTGGTGAACGTGGCTTCGCAGTGCGGATTCACGCCGCAGTACGCAGGACTCGAGGCACTGCACAACAAGTTCCGCGGACAGGGGTTCCAGGTACTCGGCGTCCCCTGCAACCAGTTCGCGGGCCAGGAGCCCGCCGCCGACGCCGAGATTGCTGAATTCTGCGAACGGAACTTCGGCGTGACCTTCCCGCTCACCACCAAAGCCGACGTCCGCGGCAGGAACCAGCATCCGCTTTACGCGGAGCTCACCAAATTCAAGAACGGCTTCCTGCCGGGACTCGTGAAGTGGAACTTCGAGAAGTTCCTGGTCAACCGAGAGGGCGAGGTTGTGGCCCGTTTCGCCCCCACTGTGGAACCCGATTCGACGGAGATTATTGAGGCGGTTCAGTCAGCCCTCAGCTGAGAGTCGGCTGCCAGTCCACAAGGGGACAACGGCCCCTACCCCTAAGCATGCTTACCGCCTAGACTGGCCGAACCTCCCACTCAAACCGGGCACTCCCACGATGCAGACGCGCGTGCGTATCGGCTGTGCAGCCGACACGGGCCCGGGGGACGGTGTATCAGCACGCTTCGTGAATCACAACTGGACACTCATATTGGGGTCCGTGAAACCAGGAGGAAAGTGATGACAGGGAACAAAGCCGTTGCCTACAAGGGGCCGGGCAAGGTCGAACTGATCGACATTGACTACCCCAGCTTCGAACTCAAAGACGGCCCGGGGGTCAACCCCGCCAACGTGGGCCGTTCGGTGCGCCATGGCGTGATCCTCAAAACCGTTGCAACGAACATTTGCGGATCCGACCAGCACATGGTTCGAGGCCGCACCACAGCCCCCGCGGACCTGGTCCTCGGCCACGAAATCACCGGCGAAGTCGTGGAAGTTGGACCCGATGTTGAATTCATCAAGGTGGGAGACATCTGCTCGGTCCCCTTCAACATCGCCTGCGGGCGCTGCCGCAACTGCAAGGAACGCAAGACCGGCATCTGCCTCAACGTCAACCCTGACCGCCCCGGCAGCGCTTATGGCTACGTCGACATGGGTGGCTGGGTCGGCGGCCAGGCCAACTACGTCCTCGTGCCTTACGCGGACTGGAACCTGCTGAAGTTCCCGGACAAGGACCAGGCCCTCGAGAAGATGATGGACCTGACAATGCTGTCGGATATCTTCCCGACCGGCTTCCATGGCGCCGTCAGCGCCGGCGTGGGTGTCGGCTCCACGGTCTACATCGCGGGTGCCGGTCCTGTCGGACTGGCTGCGGCCACCAGCGCGCAGTTGCTGGGTGCCGCCGTCGTGATTGTGGGGGACCTTAACGAGGGCCGCCTGGCGCAGGCGCGCAGCTTCGGCTGTGAAACCGTTGATCTGACCAAGGGCGGGCCCGCCGAGCAGATCGAACAGATTCTGGGGATTCCGGAAGTCGACTGCGGCGTTGACGCGGTCGGTTTCGAAGCCAGGGGCCACGGCCACGACGCCAAGGAAGCGCCGGCAACGGTGCTTAACTCGCTGATGGAAATCACGGCTGCCGGCGGTGCGCTGGGTATTCCGGGACTCTACGTCACGGGGGATCCGGGCGGCGTTGACGAGGCAGCCAAGAAGGGCGCGCTGTCACTCAGTCTCGGCACCGGCTGGGCCAAGTCGCTGAGTTTCACCACCGGTCAGTGTCCGGTGATGAAGTACAACCGGCAGCTGATGATGGCAATCCTGCATGACAAGGTCCACATCGCGAAGAACGTCAACGCGAAGGCGATCACGCTGGAGGAGGCCCCCAAGGGTTACGCGGAATTCGATGCCGGAGCGGCCACGAAGTACGTGCTGAACCCGAACGGCTACCTGAGCTAGGCCTCCGGTACCTGAGTAAGCACAATCCGGCGGACACATGCCAGAGCAGGTATGTGTCCGCCGGATTACTCGTTGTTGCCAATTTTCAAACATGCCTACTGGAGTTTGCACATTGTTGGCCGAATGTCTGGTTGGATAGACATTACTGAGAGGGAAGTTGGAGGCAACCGCCGCCACCCAACCAGGAAGGTAGCAATGGAGCTCATCGAGGCCGAGCACCCCCGGCCACGTCATTTTCTACTCCATCTGAGTGACCCCCATCTGTTGGGGGGTTCAGCTCCGTTGCATGGTGTGGTCGACAGCGACGCTCTCCTCCAGCAACTTTTTGACGAAGTACGCGCGTCCGGCGCGCGCCCCGAAGCCGTGATTTTCACCGGCGACCTCGCTGACCGGGGTGAAGCCGAGGCTTACGCCAAGTTGCGGGCCATCGTTGAACCTGCCTGCAAAGCCATGGGTGCGAAGGTTATCTGGGCGATGGGAAACCACGACAATCGCGCCAACTTCCGTACCGGCCTGATGGACCTGCCGGCCGACGACGCCCCGGTGGACCACAGCTATTTCATCAACGGGCTCCGGATCATCACCCTCGATACCTCCGTCCCGGGTTTCCACCACGGTGAGCTGAGCCCCGAGCAGCTGGAGTGGCTTGCAGCCGAACTGTCCACCCCCGCGCCGGACGGAACCATCCTGGCCCTGCACCACCCTCCGGTGCCTTCAGTGCTGGATCTCGCCGTGCTCGTGGAGCTGCGGGACCAGGCCGCACTGGCCGGGGTCCTCCGGAACTCCGACGTCCGGGCCATCCTCGGCGGTCACCTGCACTATTCGACGACGGCGACCTTCGCCGGAATCCCCGTCTCCGTGGCCTCGGCCACCTGCTACACCCAGGACCTCAACGTTCCGGTGGGCGGAACCCGGGGACGCGACGGCGGCCAGGCGTTCAACCTCGTCCACGTCTACGAACACACGATCGTGCACTCCGTGGTTCTGCTGGGGGACACCCCGGCAGTCGGTGAGCTGGTCTCAGCCAAGGAAGCCCAGCGGCGCATCGCGGCGGCGGGGATCCGCATCCCGAGCAAGGCCAGGCTCGAAGACCCGGCCAGGACCCCGGGCCAACGCCGGCTGACCGCCAGCAACTAGCACCAGCAGGTTGCCCGCGACCGCGGCAGGGCGGCGGCCGGGAACCAGGCGCTAACCGGGAACCAGGCGCAGAGGGACCTACTTCTCCCAGGGGGCCTTGATCGGGTAGTACTTCTCCAGGAAGTCCGTCACAAGTTCGGCCCGTTCCTCGGCCGCGACCTCGGGGAAGCTGCCGTCATTGAGGCAGAAGAAATCCATGTTCCGCTTGGCGAGCAGCTTCGGCAGGTAGTTCAGGCCCGCCCTGGCCGTCGTGTCCACGTAGCGCACCTTTGCCGCGGTCTGGGTGACGGCGCGGCCGGTGAGCAGGGCGTAGTAGTGGTAGAAGGAATTGGTTACCGAGATGTTGTCGGCCGCGCGGAACGTGCTGGCGGCCGTCTTGGCGAATTCCGCCGGGAACTCCTGCTCCATCTGGGCCACAACGCTGCGCCGCAGCGGAGCAGCCGTGTGTTCCAGGTGCCGGGTGGTGATCCGGCCAAAGCGGTCCCAGAGCAGCTTCCGGTTCACCCGGGCTGCGTTCTCAAACCCGCTGCGCTCGGCGTCGTTGTCCCCGAGCCCGATCCGGGTTTCCGCCTCGATGAACTTTGTGATGCCGCCCGGTGTGAAGAACATGTCCGGCCCGACGGCGCGGCCGAAGAACATGTCGTCATTCGAGTACAGGAAGTGCTCGGACAGGCCTTCGATGTGGTGGAGTTGGCACTCCACTGCCTGTGAATTGTGGGTGGGCAGCACGGAGGGGTCCGCGAAGAACTCCTCGCTGCGGACGATCGTCACGCCCGGATGGTCCGCCAGCCAGGAGGGGGTGGGGGAGTCCGTGGCGATGAAGATGCGGCGGATCCAGGGCGCAAACATGTAGACCGAGCGGAGCGCGTACTTGAGTTCGTCGATCTGGCGGAAGCGGGCTTCGTGGTCGTCGCCTTCGCCCACCACGACGCCGGTCATCCGTGCGCGCCGGGCGGCGATGTACTCCGGGGAGCTGCCATCCACCCAGGAGAACACGAGGTCGATGTCGAAACTGATGTCACTGGCGTGGTCCGCGAACATGTTCTCGATCGTGGGCCAGGTGTGGCCGTAACGCTCTACGGTGCCGCGTACGGCGTCCTGGGCCAGCAGCGTCCGGCGGGTCAGCGAATTCTCGATCGGGAGGATCAGCTGGTCACCTTCGAAACTCCACAGTTCCAGCTGCACCCCGGCCGAGGCGCCGAACTCAAAGCCGCCCTCCGGTTCGACCCGCGGACGGTACAGCCGGAAGATCCGGGACTGCCGGTTGGGGGAGAGCTCCCCGTCGGCCACCAGCACCGAGGACTTCTTCTTCGCGTCGACGCTCATCGAGTAGAACGGCTCATCGTGGCAGGCCTCCACCAGGGCGTCGCGGAGTTCCTTGCGGTTCTTCCAGTCCACGGCGATGACCGGCCGGTCGTTGTTGCCGCGGACCAGGAGGTAATCGAGGCCGGCGCCGTCCAGCACCGAGCGGATGAACATCAGGTCCTCGACCATGGCCTGGTAGGGCGTGCGGTTCTCATTAATGAGCCCGTACCGGCCGCGCCGGCGCACAACGTCCTGCCGGGTCCGGAATCTCGCCACGGCGGCCGCGGAGGTGACCTCATCATGGGCGTCTAGCGATGCCTGGCTGCCGTAGTAGATCTCGTCCTGGACCAATGCGTCTGTAATTTCGATTCTCCGTGATTGTTTGCGTGAATGTGTCCCTACTTGCATGATAACGTCCGCCCCAAAATCGACCCTTTTATCCGCGGCTGAAACGCCGCCAGTGTGGGCCCCAAGAGCCCCTCGTGCACCCCCGCAACGTTGGGCCCGGGGGTGGTTCGGCCCGCTGGTTCAGCCCAGGAGGGCCAGGCGCCAGCTGTGCAGGAAGGCCGCCCCGGCGTCGTCGTGGATGACGTCGTCGCCCAGCCCCAGATCCGCCGCGGTGAGCACGTCGTACGGTTTCACCGGGACTCCGTCGGCGGGCCGGACGTCGACGTGTTTCACGGGGTGGTCGTTGTGGTGCAGCCAGTCGGCCATGGCGTAGTCGGTGCGGGAATCGCCCACCGTCCGCCAGGCCTGCGGGGTGACGCCCTGGGCGGCGAGCAGTTCAACCGCCCGGCTCGCGCCGAGGTCCTTGCCGAGCCGGACCGACTCGATATCGGTGGAGATGATGGTCGGATCCACCCGGTAGTCGATGCGGTCATCGGAGTCCGGGGCGTGGTGGTCCAGGCGCACAACCCCGAGGCCGTGCCGTGCCATCAGGTTCATGGCATCGGCGTCGAACAGCTCCTGCTCGGCCAGGTAGTCGGAGCTCTCGACGGCGATGTGCTGCTCCACGGAGACCATCGCCAGTTTCGTTTCGTCGAAGAACATGTGGCTGGAATAGTCCTCGGCCACGAGCCGCCGGACGTCGTCACCGAAGGCCTGCGGGATGGCCAGGCCGTGGTCGACGTGGACGGCGCCCGGACCGGTGGAGGTGTAGCTGAACCAGACGGCGCCCTTCTCACAGATGGCGTGGATGAGGATGTCGGCCGGCATCCCGGCGGCAATCATCGGCTCCATGACCTGTTCGCGGATGAAGGCCGCAGAACGGCCGGTGTTGAAGATGACCGGGATCCCGGCTGCGGCCAGCGCCAGCAGGTCCGCGATGATCGCCGGCTGCACCGAGCGGGTGACGGGACTCGCTACGGGACCGTCGACGTCGAGCAGCAACGCCAGCGGAGGCGCCGACGGCGAGGGGGAAGTTGTGGTCTCGGGAGTTGTCATGCCCCTATTCTCCCAGCCGGCACGCAACTTTGCATGTGTTGTGGATTGAGCCGGAGACACGGCGTGGATTGTGACAGCCGGGGCGGACGGTGTGACAAATGGTTACCGTTTGGCTACAACCTCCCGGCTTCGGGCGTCGTGGATTCCTTTGGCCGTCCAAGTTCCTTACGCTTGCAAGGTGATATTCAAAGCCGTGGGCGAGGGACGCCCGTACCCCGACCATGGTTACAGCACGCCCAAGGACTGGGCGGCGCTGCCGCCGCGCCCGGTCCGGCTGGACGATCTGGTGACCACCAAGCGCACGCTCGACCTTGAGGCACTGCTGGCAGAGGACTCGACTTTCTTCGGGGATCTGTTTCCGCACGTCGTGGAGTACCGCGGCGTCCTGTATCTGGAGGACGGCCTGCACCGCGCCGTCCGCACCGCGCTGCACCAGCGGACGGCGATCCATGCGCGTGTCCTGGTGATCAATGGCTAGAGCGCCGAAGGACGTCAATGTCCTGCATGGGCACCACGTCGTCACCGGTTCTGATTTGCGGGCCACCTTCGTTGACGATGAAGAACTCCACGACAACTCCGTCAGGAGACGGCGCCGCATCCTGCACGGCGTCGTCCTGGCGCTGCTCGTCGGGCTGATCGCCGCGGCGATTGTGGTGGCCCTGGCGATCATGAACGGCCAGATTAAGATTCCGACGGCGGAGCGCAGCCAGGCTGCCGCGTCCGTCTGCCCGGAGGCGCGTTATGACTACACGCCGCCGGAGACGATCAACCTCAACGTCTTCAATTCAACCTCCCGCCCGGGCCTGGCCAGATCCGTGGCCGACGAGTTCGCGGCCCGCAAGTTCATCGTCGGGGCCGTTGGCAATACGACGTCGAGCTACCGCGGGGTGGCTTTGGTCGTTTCCGGCGCAGCCGGCCAGTCCGCGGCGTTCAGTGTGCAGCGCAACGTGCCCGGCTCGGACTATTTCCAGGATGGCCGGACGGACCCGAGCGTTGATGTCATCCTCACCGGAGACTTCAAGGAACTGGCGAAACCCGAACTGGTCGACCAGACGCCGGGCCAGCTCAGCTGCCCGCGTGAGGACCGGCGGATTGTGGACGAGACCCAGTGGCCGGTGGCGCCGACGGTGCCGTCCACGCCGGGCGGGTAACGCGGGGAGCCTCCCGCAGCGTCGGCTCGCGCGGGATCAGGAGTCCACGCGGAGGGGCCGGCCGGCGTCGTCGAACCGCGCCCCGGCGCCGAGCTGGACAAACCGCACGGTGCGGGCCAGCCGGGCTTCTGCCCCGGAGTCCTGGCCGGCGCCGTCCCCGCGGGCGGCACTGGAGGACAGGGTGCCGTGGATGAGCTGCGCGAGCTGGGTGACGTCCGTCTCCGGCAGATAGCCCTGGGCGATTCCGTCCCGCAGGATGCCCTGCAGCAGAACGCTGAGCTCCCCGACATGGTCCGCCAGCTTCGCGAACGACGCCGGGGACAGTACGGCGCCCATCGCGGGCCCGGGCGGCAGGTGCCGCCGGCTGAGGTCCTCGACCTGGGCCCGGACGTAGAGCGCCAGCCGGTCCACGGGGTTCTCCAGCGAGTTCAGGGATTCCCTCAGATCAACCAGGAAACGCTCGGTCTCGTCCAGCGCGTAGGCGATCAGCAGCTCTTCGATGTCCGCGTAGTAGTTGTAGACGGCGGTCCTGCCGATCCGTGCGTGCCGTGCGACGTCCGTCATCGTCAGCCCCGGCAGTCCATGGGTAAACAGGAGCTCGCCGAAGGCAGTCAGGATGCGGTGCTGGGTCTCGGCTCGTTGGGCGGCGTTGCTCGCGGCCGAAATCCTGGGCATACGGACACTTTAGCGCGATCTGTCAGCAAAACCCGGTTAGGCGCCGGCCGGCGGCCATCCGTGGTCGCCGGGGACTCCCCGGGCCCGCCGGCCCCGGCGCGGGCTCTCAGACAGCACAGCCCTCCGGGCCGCAGGCGTCTGCGGTGCCGTCGGCGTCCGCACTGCCGGCCGCGCCGACCATCTCCAGCGGGCGGCTGTCCTGCCAGGCCTGCTCGAGGGCCGCGGTAAACGTCTCGGCGGGCTGGGCGCCGGAGAGCCCGAATTTACGGTCAATGACGAAGAACGGCACGCCGGTGATGCCCAGGGCGCGGCCCTCTTCAAAGTCCATCCGGACGTCGTCGGCGTATTTGTCCGTAGTGAACAGTTCATCGAGTTCGGCGGCGCCGATCCCGAGGCCCAGTCCCAGCGAGGTCAGGTACTCCCGGCTGCCGATGTCCTTGCCATGCTCGAAGTGGTCGCTGAGCAGACGTTCCTTGGCGGCGTCCTGCTGCCCGTGCGCGGCGGCGAGGTGGATCAGCCGGTGGGCGGTGAAACTGTTGGCGACCACGACGTCGTCGAACCGGTAGTTGAGCCCCTCGCCGCTGGCCTGCTCAGCCACGTGCGCGAACATTCCGGC
Organism: Arthrobacter sp.; assembly: GCA_036390955.1. Lineage (GTDB taxonomy): Bacteria > Actinomycetota > Actinomycetes > Actinomycetales > Micrococcaceae > Arthrobacter. The sequence goes on along the minus strand of DASWAW010000174.1, from coordinate 1,609 downwards.
GACCTGCGCCGGGGCCATGCCCTTGCGGGTGCTCAGGTAGTCCAGTTCGGTGCCGTCATAGTGTTCCGGCAGGGACGGATCCAGCTGGTAGCTGCGCCACTGGACCTCCACGGAATCCCGGTGCGGGAAGGCTGCAAGAGCCGTTTCAAAGCGGCGTTTGCCGATGTAGCACCAGGGGCAGGCCACATCGGACCAGATCTCAATCTTCATGCTCGCCACAACCCTGCCGGGGCCGGCTCCATTCCCCGGCGGCCTGTCGGCTTGGTCACGGTGTGACCCGGCGCTCCATGACGAAGTCGTGTTCCACGGTGCTGCCGAGCCGGAAGGACTTGGTGCCGACCTTGCGGAAACCGGACTTCTCGTAGAACCGGATGGCCCGGGCGTTCTGGCTGTTGACGCCGAGCCAGAGCCCGCGGGCGCCGGCACCCGCGGCCGCGCCGATGCTGGCGTGCATCAGTTCGGCCGCGGCACCGAGTCCGTGGTGGTCGGGGTGGACATAGCATTTGCTGAGTTCGGTGCACGGCAGTTCGCTCAGGACCGCGGCCACGTCCGGGTCCCCGGCGGGGCGGGCCACCAGGAGGCTGTAGCCGCGAAGGTCACCGTCGGCGTCGATCACCAGGACTGTGACGTCCGGATCGGCCAGATAGGCGCGGAAGTGGCCCTCACTGAGGGTGTTGGCCAGGTGCGCCGCGATGTCCTCGGGCCGGGACTCCGGCGGACACGCGAGCGGGAAGGTGACGGCCGCAAGAGCGGCCAGCCTCCCGGCGTCGTCCGCTGTTGCTGTCCGGATCTGGTGCGTCATAGCTAAAACCCTAGCCCCCGGACGTCGCCGCCGGCCTCTGCGGGGCTGCGCCAGCACGGCAGTGCTGTGTTCGAAGCGGAGTGTGGTGGCGGACTTGCGGCGGATCCACTCCTCCTGGTCAGCGGTGGCTCAGTTACTCGGGGCCCCTTCCGGTGTGGCGTCGGCTGCGTAGCTGAGGCCGATCTGACGGCGGATCTCGTCCATGGCGGCCATGACGGCCACGCTCTCGCTCGGCGGAAGAACCGTGCCGGCGGTGACTCCCGCGGTGATGAGGCGTTCCATCTCGGCGGCCTGGAATTGCATCCCTCTGCCCTTCACCGGCTCGTCGAACCTCTCCAGGACGTTCCCGTGCGTGTCGAATCGGGTGAAGGGCGTGGGGTTGTACCAGGTGGGTTCGATGTCGATCCAGCCCTCCGTCCCGATGACGACTGCCCGGTTGGCTCCGTCGGCATCCAGCGCACAGTCCACCAGGGCCTGCTGTCCCTGTGGGTATTCGAAGATCGCCGCCGTCTGGCGGTCCACCCCTGTCGCCGTCATGGATGCGCTGGCCCGGATGTTCTCCGGCGCGCCAAAGACATCGAAAGCGAACGAGACCGGGTAGATGCCGAGGTCCAGCAGCGCTCCGCCGCCCAGGGCAGGGTCGTTCAGCCGGTGGGCGGGGTCCTTGGGGAGGTTTTGGTTGTGGCTGGCGGTCACTTTCCGGATCTCGCCGAGCGTGCCGTCACGGATGATCCCGCGGAGCCGGACCATATGGGGGAGGAACCGGCTCCACATGGCCTCCAGAACCACAAGTCCCTTGGCTTCGGC
>DASWAW010000173.1:0-1563 GCA_036390955.1 Arthrobacter sp. | reverse complement strand
GCGGTCCCGTCGGGGCGGTCATCGGCCCAGCGCTGGAGTCTGTCGAGAAAAGGCATCAGGACAACTTTACCGGCCCGCACCGGCACGGCAGCCGGCACACGATATTGTGACAGCATGAGTTTCAATGACAACGTCCAGCTGGACCCTTCCCAGGTCCAGGACCGTCGCGGCATGGGCCGCGGCGCCAAAGTCGGAGGCGGGATCGGCGGCGGCATTATCCTGCTGATCGCGGCCCTGCTCGGCATCAATCCGAGCCTGCTGGAAGGCCTGGGCGGCAGCACGCAGGATCCCGGCGTGCAGAGCCAGGGCACCGCACCGGCCTGCGTCAGCGGCGCCGACGCGGACGCCCGGCTGGACTGCCGGATCGTCGGCACGGTGAACAGCCTGAATGCGTTCTGGCCGGCCTACCTCGCCCAGTACAACAAGCAGTACCCGCAGCCGGAAACCGTGATCTTCACCGGCGGCACCAACACCGGCTGCGGCGCCGCGACATCGGAAGTGGGGCCGTTCTACTGCCCCGCTGACACCACCGCGTACTTCGACCCGGGTTTCTTCCAGGAACTTGTGGACCGCTTCGGCTCCTCCGGCGGACCGCTGGCACAGGAGTATGTGGTGGCCCACGAGTTCGGCCACCACATCCAGAACGTCCTCGGGAACCTGGACCGCGCCCAGCAGGACCCCCAGGGACCGGAATCCGGGGCCGTCCGGGTGGAACTCCAGGCTGACTGCTACGCCGGGCTGTGGGTCCGCTACGCCACCACCCAGAAGGATCCCAAGACCGGGCTGCCGTTCCTGGAGCCGCTGAAGGAAAAGGACCTGCAGGACGCCCTGTCGGCCGCCTCCGCCGTCGGCGATGACCGGATCCAGAAGGCCGCGACCGGCCGGGTCTCCCCCGAGTCCTGGACGCACGGTTCCAGCGCGCAGCGGCAGAAGTGGTTCTACCAGGGCTACTCGACCGGCGACATCAACCAGTGCGACACCTTCGGCGTCGCCACCCCCTGACAGCCCATCTCGGAGCAGCCGGTTCCACCCGGTACGACGACGCCGGCCCCGCCTCTGAGAGGCGGGGCCGGCGTCGTTTCGCGTCAGGGACGCGGTGGGAGCTAGATGTTGAAGCCGAGCGCGCGCATCTGGTCGCGGCCGTCCTCGGTAATCCGTTCCGGGCCCCACGGCGGCATCCACACCCAGTTGAGGCGCCATTCGTCGACAACCCCGTCCAGGGCCTTGCCGACCTGCTCCTCGATCACATCGGTGAGCGGGCAGGCGGCCGTGGTCAGCGTCATGTCGATCAGCAGGGCGCCGTCGTCGTCCGAGTACTTCAGTCCGTACAGCAGCCCCAGGTCAACGATGTTCACGCCCAGTTCAGGGTCGATCACATCCTTGAGTGCCTCTTCGACATCCTCGAGGCTCGTGCGGGCCACATTGAGTTCGGTCATGGTGATGTCCTAACTAGGCCTGTGCTGCGGCGGAGGCTGCAGCGATGGTGGCTGCCCCGGCGCCGGTGGCGTAGCGGTCGTAGCCTTCTTCTTCGAGGCGGTCGGCCAGCTCCGGGCCGCCTTCTTC
>DASWAW010000172.1:0-20107 GCA_036390955.1 Arthrobacter sp. | reverse complement strand
CCAGGGCCGCGTGGTGGACTTCAAGAACACCGTGATCATCATGACCACCAACCTCGGCACCCGGGACATCTCCAAGAGCGTTGCCACCGGCTTCCAGTCCGGCACGGACACGCAGACCGGCTACAACCGGATGCGCGCCCGCGTCACGGAGGAGCTCAAGCAGCACTTCCGTCCCGAGTTCCTGAACCGTGTTGACGACGTTGTGGTCTTCCCGCAGCTGACCCAGGACGAGATCATCGAGATCGTGGACATGTTCGTCGGCCGGCTGGAGAAGCGCCTCAAGGACAAGGACATGGGCATCGAGCTCACGCCCGCGGCCAAGATCCTGCTCGCAACCCGCGGCTACGACCCCGCGATGGGTGCCCGGCCGCTGCGCCGGACCATCCAGCGCGAGATCGAGGACCAGCTCTCCGAGAAGATCCTCTTCGGCGAAATCCACGCCGGCGACATTGTTGTAGTGGATGTGGACGGCGAAGGCGACGACGCCAAGTTCACCTTCGCCGGCAACACCAAGCCGCGCATCCCGGAGATCGCTCCGAGCGTCTAGGCATCGGCTCACGGGCCCGTCTTCCCGACAGGGAGGGCGGGCCTTTGTGTTGCCCCGGCGGTGCAGCAGTTTTTCACTGGGGGTGAAATTGGCGTGATGCAGGCCACATCGGGTGTTGAATCGGTGCATGGCTTCCACGGACTCAGAGACCCTGAACGAACAACCCGAGACACCCTTCCACGACCTGGACCATTACCTCGCCATCCCGCGGGTCAGCGGCCTGGCACTGAGCCCGGACGGCAAGCGGCTGGTCACCACCGTGGCCACGCTCAATGCCAAAGGCACCGAATACGGAACCGCCCTGTGGGAGCTGGACCCCAAAGGACTGAAGGAGGCGCGGCGGATCACGCGCAGCACCAAGGGCGAGGCCGGGGCCGTCTTTGCCGCCAGCGGCGACCTGTACTTCAGTTCCGCGCGCCCCGACCCGGAAACCCCCGAAGCGGATCCGGTCAACGCCCTGTGGATGCTGCCCGCAGACGGCGGCGAGGCCCGGGTCGTGCTCACCCGCGCCGGGGGTGTCAGCGCTGTCCTGGCCGCGAAGGACACCGGGGCGCTTTTCGTCAACGCCGCGGTGCTGGCGGGGGCCACGGACGAGGACGGCGACGAGGAGCGCCGGAAGGCCCGCAAGGACAACAAGGTCGCTGCCATCCTGCACACCGGCTATCCCGTCCGCCACTGGGACGCCGACCTGGGGCCCGCCCAGCCGAGGCTCTTCGCCGTCGAACCCGGCGAGGTAAAGGAGCCAGGCAAGCCAACTACGGTCGACGCCGCGGCGCCGCTGAAGCTCCGCAACCTCACGCCCGACGCCGGCGCCGGCCTCCGCGATGCCGAGCCAGTCGTCAGCCCGGACGGCAAGACCATTTACAGCAGTTTCGCCAAGCCCCTCGCCCGCGCGAATTCCCGGTCTGTCCTCGTCGCGATCGACGTCTCCAGCGGCGACCGCACCGTGCTGCTGGATACCGAGGGAATGAGCTACTTCCCCGGGCCGGTCAGCCCCGACAGCCGGACACTTGTGGTGGTCAGCGAAAGCGACACGACGCCGGAGCACGCCCCGCAGGTCAGGCTGCACCTGCTCGATGTCTCCGCCCCGGCGTCCGGACCTGAGGCGGCAGGCGAAGCAGCGCTGACGCCGCTCGTGCATGACTGGGACCGCTGGCCCCGCCCCGCCGCCTGGCTGGCGGACGGATCGGCGCTGCTCGTCACCGCCGACGAGGACGGCGCCGTGCCGGTCTTCCGGATCAGCCTGTCCGGCGAGGGCGGGGCGGGCCAGGTTACCCGCCTGACCGCCGACACCGCCGCCTACACCGACGTCGTGCCCGCCCCGGACGGCCGCACCGCCTACGCGCTGCGCAGCTCCTACGAGTTCCCGGCCGAAGCCGTGCGGATCGACCTCGCCGGCGGGGACCCCGTCCGGCTCCCCGCCCCGGCCGAACGCCCGCACTACAAAGGCTCGCTGGAACGCGTGGAGACGACGGCGGCGGACGGCACCCGCGTGCCGGCCTACCTGGCGCTGCCTGCCGGCGCCACGGCCGGCAGCCCGGCGCCCCTGCTGCTCTGGATCCACGGCGGCCCGCTCGGATCCTGGAATGCCTGGACCTGGCGCTGGAACCCCTGGCTGCTCGTGGCCCGGGGGTACGCCGTGCTGCTCCCGGACCCGGCGCTGTCCACCGGATACGGCCAGCACCACATCCAGCGCGGCTGGGGTGAATGGGGCAAGGCCCCGTTCACCGACCTGATGGCCATCACCGACTCCGTTGTGCAGCGCCCGGACATCGACGAAACGCGCACCGCGGCCATGGGCGGCTCCTTCGGCGGCTACATGGCCAACTGGGTGGCCGGCCAAACCGGCCGGTTCAAAGCGATCGTCACCCATGCCAGTCTCTGGGCCCTGGACCAGTTCGGGCCCACCACCGACGACGCGCAGTACTGGCTCCGGGAGATGACGGCCGAGATGGCCCAGGAGAACTCTCCGCACCGGCACGTCGAGAACATCAGCACCCCGATGCTCGTTATCCACGGCGACAAGGACTACCGCGTCCCGATCGGCGAGGGCCTGCGCCTTTGGTACGAACTCCTCTCCAGGTCCCGGCTTGCGGCCGACGAGAACGGCGAAACCGACCACCGCTTCCTCTACTTCCCGGACGAAAACCACTGGATCCTGCAGCCGCAGCACACCAAGGTCTGGTACGGAGTCATCGAGCATTTCCTTGCCAAGAACCTGCTGGACAAGGACATTCCCGTCCCCGACGAACTGGGTCTCTGACACCCGGGCCCCGCGCGAACTAGCTCGCAGGTGGGGCCGTTTTGGGCGCTCAAAACGGCCCCACCTGCGAGTCAGTTGGGCGGGGGAGCGGCAGGGGCCCCCGTAGGATTGGGCTGTGACTGACACAATCCGCATCCGCCCTGCCCGCACCAGCGACGTCGGGGCGATCAAGACTCTTGTGGCGCCGCTGGCCGAGCAACGGATCCTGATGGCCAAGGAAACCGTGGCCTACTACGAAAGCCTGCAGGAGTTCCGGATCGCCGAATCGGCTGACGGTGAGGTAGTCGGCTGCGGGGCGTTGCACGTTATGTGGGAGGACCTCGCCGAAGTGCGCACGCTCGCGACGTCCGATGCCTGGCGGGGCAAGGGCGTGGGACACCTGCTGGTGGAGCGCCTGCTGGAGGAGGCCAGGGCGCTCGGTGTCTCCCGGGTGTTCTGCCTGACCTTCGAAGTGGACTTCTTCAAGAAGCACGGCTTCGAAGTCATGGCCGACCAGACCGCCGTCGACCCCGTGGTGTACTCCGAGTTGCTGCGCTCCCACGATGAGGGCGTTGCCGAGTTCCTGGACCTCGCCCGGGTGAAGCCGAATACGCTCGGCAATACCCGGATGATCAAAGCCCTCTAGGTCCCGGCGAAAGCGCGCGGGAAACGGCGCCGAGGAGGCCGGCGGGCGGGGGCTTCCCATCTATAAAATTGATGGATAAACTAATTCCGGTTCAAGGCGGCGGACCACCCGACTTCCGGAGGCAAGATATTGCACGAGCGCGCCATTTTTCCAGATTTCTCTGCATTTCAAATGACCATCACCGGCCCGGCGCGCGGCACCCCGACGCAGAGCGCCGCGGGCGAAACCATCGGTGACCCGGCGTCCGGCCCGCACCCGGGCCCCGTCACCGGCCCCGGCCCCGGACCCGGACCGGCGTCCGGCCCGGCCCTCGGCCCGGCCCTCGCGATTGACCGTGGGCGGCAGGCGGCACCGCCATTCTCCTGGCTGGGCAGCGATGCGTGGCCGAATTTTCCGTTGTCGGCGGACAACCGAACCTGACATGCGCTCAGATCCGGGGTCCGGGACCGTCCGGTCGGGCCCGGTTTCCGCTTCAGAGCTCGTAAAACCGGAGCCTACCGCTGGCAGGGGCCCCGGTAGTAGGGTCTAACCAAGCAGCCAGGACACCATCCAGGGAGCACCGCCATGAAGAAGCTCATCAATGATCCCCGCGCAGTGGTTGACGAGTCAGTGGAGGGTTTCGGGCTTGCCCACGCAGACCTCGTGACCGTCTTTGCGGACCCCAAATACATCGTGCGCAAGGACGCGCCGGTGGCAGGGAAAGTCGGCCTGGTCTCCGGCGGTGGCAGCGGCCACGAGCCGCTCCATGGCGGCTACGTCGGCATGGGAATGCTCGACGCCGCCGTGCCGGGTGCCGTGTTCACCTCGCCAACACCTGACCAGATCCTTCCGGCCACTCTCGCCGTCAACTCGGGTGCCGGCGTTGTGCACATCGTGAAGAACTACACGGGCGACGTCCTGAACTTTGAGACGGCCTCCGAACTGGCGGAGGCGGAGGGCGTGGAGGTCCGCACCGTGCTCGTCAATGACGACGTCGCGGTGCAGGACTCGCTCTACACCGCCGGACGGCGCGGTGTGGGCGGCACCGTCCTCGTGGAAAAGATCGCCGGTGCCGCTGCGGAACGGGGCGACAATCTGGACGCCGTCGCGGCGATCGGCGACCGCGTCAACCAGAACGTGCGCAGCATGGGCGTCGCATTGACGGCCTGCACCGTCCCGCATGCGGGGGCGCCCAGCTTTGTGCTGGAGGAGAACGAAATCGAGATCGGCATCGGCATCCACGGCGAGCCCGGCCGGCACCGGATCCCCATGGAGAACGCCGACGGCATCACCGACCGCCTGCTGGAACCGGTCGTCAGCGACCTGGGCCTGACATCCGGGGACAAGGTGCTCCTGTTCGTCAACGGCATGGGCGGCACCCCGCAGAGCGAGCTCTACATTGTCTACCGCCGTGCCGCCCAGCAGCTGGCCGCGCAGGGCGTCACCGTGGCGCGGTCACTGGTGGGCAACTACATCACCTCCCTCGAAATGCAGGGCTGCTCCATTACCGTCCTGCGCCTCGACGATGAGATGACCGCCCTGTGGGATGCACCCGTCCACACCCCGGCCCTCCGCTGGGGCGTCTGACCGTGGGGCTGGACGTCAACTGGGCACTGCGGTGGCTGACCCTCTCGGCCGAGGCCATGGCGGAGCACCGGGAAGAACTCATCGAGCTGGACCGGCCGATCGGCGATTCGGACCACGGCGAAAACATGGACCGCGGCTTCAAAGCGGTGATGGTCAAGATCGCCGAGGCGCCGCCGGAAACGGCCGGGGCGGCCCTGAAACTGACCGCCATGACCCTGATGTCCAAGGTCGGCGGGGCCGCCGGGCCGCTCTACGGCACGGCCTTCCTCCGGGCGGCCACGGCACTGGGCGAGGCCTCCGACATCGACTCCGCCACCCTCGCCGCGGCGCTCCAGGCCGCCAGGGACGGGATCGTGGCCCGCGGAAAGGCGGAATCCGGGGACAAGACGATGGTTGATGCCTGGACCCCTGCGGTGGACGCGGCCGCTGCCGCGGCCGGGGACAGTGATGTGCTCAAGGTCCTGGTGGCCGCCGCGGAGGCGGCAGAGGCCGGGGCCGTCTCCACCGACCCGATGCTCGCCCGCAAGGGGCGAGCCAGCTATCTGGGGGAGCGCAGCATCGGCCACCGGGATCCGGGCGCGGTCTCCAGCGCGCTGATCCTGCGCGCCGCCGTCGGGGCAGCTGAATGACGGTCAAGCTCGTGGTGGTCTCCCACAGCGAAAAGATCGCCGACGGCGCCGTCGAGCTTGCCGCCCAGATGGCGCCTGACGTCCTGATCCTCCCCGCCGGCGGCACCGACGACGGCCGCATCGGCACCAGCCTGGAGCGGGTCATGGCCGCGCTGGAACAGGCCGGGGACGCCAACAGCGACGGCATCGTTGTCCTGACGGATCTGGGCTCGGCGGTGATGACGGCCGAGTCCGCCGTGGAATTCCTGGCGGATCCCTCCGCCGTGCTGCTGGCCGACGCGCCCCTCATTGAAGGCCTGGTCGCCGCTGCCGTGGCGGCCCAGGCCGGAGCCGACGCCGCGGGCGTGAAGGAAGCCGCGGAAGCGGTGTACCGGCCGCCGGCCGCGCCGCAGCACGCGCACGAGCACCGGCCACCGGAAGCGACGGGCGACTTTGAACTCATCAACCTGGCCGGCATGCACGCCCGCCCCGCAGCGAAGATCGCCGGCGGCCTGTCCGGCCTGGACGCCGAGGTCACCGTCAACGGCGTCGACGGGGCGTCCATGACGGAGCTCATGATGCTCGGCGCGGCCAAGGGAGCGGTACTGCACGTTGAAGCCAGCGGCCCGGATGCCGCCAAAGCAGTGGAGTATCTGCGCGGACTGATCACGGCCGGCTTCGGCGAACCTTAGGGCACGGGCTCAGACCGCACCGGCCCTGATCCTACGGCCGCTGTTTTCCGGCGTTAAGATGTCCACCGTTTCTGCCTGGGTCAGCCGGCCTGCCGGAGGCCGTCCGCATCCAGCAACACTCCGGCCGAGATGAACCTGCCGCACTGCGCGCCGAACGGGTACGCAACCCGCGGCGTGAACGTCAGGGTGCGGACCGGCAGCGGGAGGCCGCTGGCGTCGGTGCCGGCCACGCTGGCCTCGATGGGGGATTCTGTGAGCGGATCCAGCATGAGCATTCCCGTCAGGGTGCCGTCAGGTGAAGCGGTGGCAGAACAGGGGTGGTCCTTGCCGTCCGGTCCCGGTTCGCAGCTCTGATCCACAGTGGCGCTCCCCGGGAACAGCTCAAGATCAGCCTCGTTGCAGCGTCCGTCCTGGCAGGCTTTGAGCCGGAGCGTTTTCACCGAAGCGGCGTATTCCCGGGCCACGGTCAGCGCAACAACCGGCGCCTGGGCGATTGCCGGGCACACCGCCTGGGGCTGGCACCCGGTGGCCAGCAGTGCGGTGCAGCCCAGGCCCACGAGTGCCGCGAAGGTGCGCATGCTTCAGGGTAGTTCCGGGAGGTCCGTCCAGCCAGGGCGCGGCACCCGGATCAGGCGGGCAGCTGGAAGCCGGAGGGATGCAGCTCGGCCAGCCCGTCGCTCAGCAGTCCGGCCAGCGCCCGTTCCAGCTGCTCGGGAGCGGAGTTGAGCCGGTGCAGCGCCGCAAGCGGGATCCCGATCCCGGCCGGTTCGAAGCCAAGGTCCGCCGCGGCCCGCTGGAACAGCTCCGGGGCCACCGGCGACTCGGCCACGCGGAGGACCGCCATCACCGCTCCCCGGACCTGACGGTCCGTGCCGTGCCACGACTGCCCCTTCGGTGTGTACGTTGGCGGCGGTTCGCCGGCTGCGAGCCAGGCGCACGAGCTGCTGACCGGGCATTCCCCGCACTTCGGCGACCGCGCGGTGCACACGAGGGCGCCCAGTTCCATGACGGCGGCATTCCAGCGGACCGAGGAGCCGGCGCCGTCCGGCAGTGCCTGCGCGGCAAGCCGCATCTCCGCGGCGGTCAGCGACTGCGAGGGCAGGGCCGAGCCGGAGAACAGGCGGGCGTGCACGCGGCGGATGTTGGTGTCCACCACGGTTTCGCGGCGCCCGAAGGCGAAGGCGGCGACGGCGGCCGCCGTGTAGCTGCCCACCCCGGGCAGCTCCAGCAGTTCCGGGTACGTGCCGGGAACCTTCCCGCCGTGGTCGGAACCGATGGCGACTGCGGCCGCGTGCAGCCGCAGCGCGCGCCGCGGGTAACCCAGCCGTCCCCAGGCCCGGACCGCTTCCCCGGCGGGCTCCCGGGCCAGGCCAGAAGGCTCCGGCCAGCGCCGCAGCCATTCCTCCCAGACCGGCAGCACCCGGACCACCGGCGTCTGCTGCAGCATGATCTCGCTGACCAGCACACCCCACGGGGTGCAATCAGGAGCCCGCCACGGCAGTTCCCGCGCGTTGGCCTCGAACCAGGCGGCGAGGGCCGCATGCAGGGCGGACAGCGGAAGCGGTGCCGGAACGTCTTCGGGGCGGGCGGCAGCAGGGGCGGCGGGGGAATCGGCTAGAGCTTTGATGGATTCAGCGTAATAGATGAGGGCCACACTCCGCCTGCGGCGTGGGAGGGCCGCATACCCGGCGCTGTTCTCTAGCCTAGAAGGATGGGCAGGCAAGACAATTCCGGACCTCAGGGTTCCAAGCCGAGGGCTTCCGGCAGCGGAGCACCCGCGGGCCGACCCGCGCAACGCAATTCAGCGCGCAAACCCGTGCGCAAGCCTGCCCGGAAAACGGTCAGCCCCGTTTACCGCCGGCGCCGGCTATTTGTGGGCGCCGCCCTGCTGCTCGTGCTCGCTGTCGCCTTCGGGGGGTTCGCCGCTGCCTCGAGCTTCCTCACCGCCGGTCAGCCCGCCTCCGGCGGGGGAGAGACGTCCTCGGGCCAGGCGACGGGACCGGCCACTGTTCCGGAGACCACGGCTTCCCCGTCGGCTGCCCCGACCGGCAACGGCTGCGAGCAGAACCTCGTGACCGTCACGGCCGCCACGGACAAGCCTGCCTACGCAGCCGGGGAGAACCCGTTGCTCACGCTCAAGGTGACCAACGGCAACAAGGTGCCATGCGAGGTCAATATCGGCACTTCGCAGATGGAATTCCTGGTCACGAGCGGCTCGGACCGGATCTTCTCCTCCACTGACTGCCAGGCGGACGCGACGGACCTCGTGAAGACCATCGCACCGGGGCAGAGCGAGACGGCCAACTTCCCCTGGCAGCGCAACCGCACGGTCCAGGGCTGCGCGCCGATCGAAGCCAAGCCGGGGGCGGGCGGCGCGTACTACGTCTTCACTGCACGGCTGGCGAACAAGACCAGTCCCAAAGCCGTGTTCCAGCTCAACTAATCCCCTCGACAATCCCCATCGATTGCCCCGCAACTGCGCCAAAACGGCGGTTTCTGAGCAACCGATGAGGGTTAGAGGAACCGGTCCAGCAGGCTTGCCTCGGCCATCCGGCTGAGGCCTTCGCGGACCGACCGGGCGCGCTGGTCGCCGATGCCGTCCACCGTCATCAGGTCATCGATCGTTGCCGCCATCAGGAACTGCAGGCCGCCGAAGTGGTCCACCAGGCGGTCCGCGACGGCCTTCGGCACGGCCTTCAGCCCGGAAAGCAGCCGGTATCCGCGCGGCTGCACGACGGCGTCGAGGTTGGCCTCACCGCCGGCAAAACCGACTATCCCGGCGATCTTCCCCAGATCGATCAGTTCCGTGGGGCCAAGGCTGACAAGCGCCTTCACGGCCCTGTCGATGTCCTCGGCGGAAGTGTCAGGGCCGGAGTAGTCGCGGATGATCACATCGCTTCCGGGGCCGCGGCCGACCGTCAGTTCGTCCAGCTGGAGTGAGAGCAGCCGGCCGTCCTCGCCGAGTTCCAGCACATACTGTGAGATCTCCTCCGAGATCCGGCGGACCATTTCCTGGCGCTGCAGGGTGACCGCAACATCGCGGACCGTCACCATGGCCTCTATTTCCAGCGCCGAGAGGGAACTGGTCACCTGGTCCAGGCGGGAACGGTAGCGCTCCAGCGTTGCCAGGGCCTGGTTGGCCCGGGCCAGGACCTTTTCCGAGCCCTCCAGGACGTGCCGCAGCCCGTTCACGTAAAGGGCGATGATCTGCATGGACTGGCTGACGGAGATGACCGGGACTCCGGTCTGGATGGCTACACGCTCCGCGGTCCGGTGCCGGGTGCCGGACTCCTGGGTCTCGATGCTGGAGTCCGGGACCAGCTGCACGGCCGCGCGGAGGATGTGGCTGGCGTCCTTGTCGCAGATGATCGCGCCGTCCATTTTGGCCAGTTCCCGCAAGCGGGTCGGGGAGAAATCGATTCCAATGTCGAAGCCTCCGGAGCAGATGGACTCGATGGTCCTGTCGATCCCAAGCACAATCAGGGCGCCGGTCCGTCCGCGGAGGATACGCTCCAGGCCATCGCGGAGGGCGGTGCCCGGTGCCACCCGGCCCAGGGTCGCCTTGAGTGAATCTTCAGGGCTCCGAGCCATAGATCTTCCCTTCAAAGGTGCAGGCCTCAGCCTGCAAGTGCGCCGGTTTCCAGTGTTTCCCGGCAGGATCAAAAGTACTCGGTTCCCCGTTCTCACCATAGTAAAGGTAAAGCAGGGCAACTTCCGCACGGACAAGCCCCAAAGTGGCCCATTCTGGGTCCCGCGCGGACGCCCTGGGAATGCCCCTGGAGGCCCCGCGCCGGGGAGGTACTTTTGGGCTGCGCTGGTCCGGCTTTGCCCTGGCTTTTCGCCCGCATCGCGGCGGCAGTGCGGGCTGCGATAAACTTGAAGCCTTGGGTGTACCGTCGGCTACCCGCCGCCGTGCCCCAGCAATCACGCCCAGCAGTCACGCAGAACCCCCAGCAGAAACACCAGTCTTCCCGCCGGGCCAGCCTGATTCCCGCAGCCCCGGGACCGCAACCATTCAAAGCCGCAGCGAAAGTAGCACCGTGTCCCAAGAAGTCCTTAGCCCCGCCCGAGTCCAGGAGATTCACAAGCAGGCGGCCCGGCGTCGGACATTCGCGGTCATTTCCCACCCCGACGCCGGCAAGTCCACGCTGACCGAGGCGCTCGCCCTGCACGCCAAAGTGATCGGCACCGCCGGCGCCTCCAGTGGCAAGTCCAACCGCAAGGACACGGTCTCGGACTGGATGCAGATGGAAAAGGACCGCGGCATCTCGATCAGTTCCGCGGCCCTGCAGTTCGGCTACCGGGACACCGTGATCAACCTGCTGGACACCCCCGGCCACGCGGACTTCTCCGAGGACACCTACCGGGTGCTGGCCGCCGTCGACTGCGCCGTGATGCTGGTGGACGCCGCCAAGGGCCTGGAAACCCAGACGATGAAGCTGTTCGAGGTCTGCAAGCAGCGCAACCTGCCCATCATCACCGTGATCAACAAGTGGGACCGGCCCGGCCTTGACGCCCTGGCCCTCATGGATGAGCTCACCGAGCGCACCGGCCTTCAGCCGATGCCGCTGACCTGGGCCGTCGGCATCTCGGGTGACTTCCGCGGCGTGTGGGACCTGCGCAATGACCGCTTCGCGCAGTTCAAGCGCAACAACGCCGGCGCGAACATCGCCCTCACCGAGTACTTCACCCCCGAGCAGGCCGCGGCCAGCCAGGGCGATGACTGGTCCAACGCCGTCGATGAGGCCGGGCTGGTCATCGAGTCCAACCTTGAATTCGACGTCGAGGCCTTCCACGCCGGCAAGGCCACGCCGATCCTCTTCAGCTCCGCCGCGTTGAACTTCGGTGTGAAGGAGATCCTCGACGCCCTCGTGGACTTCGCCCCGCCGGCGGCCCCGCGGCCCGACGTCGACGGCGCCGCGCGGCCCGTCGACGCGCCCTTCTCAGGCTTCGTCTTCAAGGTCCAGGCGGGCATGAACAAGGCGCACCGGGACCACGTCGCCTTCATCCGGGTCTGTTCCGGCATCTTCGAGCGCGGCATGGTGGTGACGCAGGGCCGGACCGGCAAGTCCTTCGCCACCAAGTACGCCCAGCAGGTCTTCGGCCGTGAACGCGAGGTCATCGACGAAGCCTTCCCCGGGGATGTTGTGGGCCTCGTGAACGCGTCGTCGCTGCGGGTCGGCGACAGCCTCTTCCTCGAACAGCCCGTGGAGTTCCCCGCCATTCCGCTCTTCGCGCCGGAGCATTTCCAGGTGGCCCGCTCCAAGGACCCCAGCCGTTTCAAGCAGTTCCGCCGCGGCATCGAACAGCTGGAGCACGAGGGAGTCATCCAGGTGCTCCGCTCGGACGTCCGCGGCGACCAGGCCCCGGTGCTGGCCGCCGTCGGGCCGATGCAGTTCGAAGTCGTCGAGGACCGCATGGCCCACGATTTCAGCGCGCCGATGCGGCTGGAGCGCCTGCCTTATTCCATCGCACGGATTTCGACGGCGGACGCCATGCCGGCGCTGGCCAACGTGCCCGGCGCCGAGGTACTGCTGCGCTCCGAC
Source organism: Arthrobacter sp. (assembly GCA_036390955.1). Taxonomy (GTDB): domain Bacteria; phylum Actinomycetota; class Actinomycetes; order Actinomycetales; family Micrococcaceae; genus Arthrobacter. The sequence goes on along the minus strand of DASWAW010000172.1, from coordinate 8,260 downwards.
GGCGAGTACCTGGCACTGTTCAACGATGTGTGGGCCCTGCGCCGGATTGAGAAGAACCACCCGGACCTCACCCTCGTGCCGATCGGCACGCACAATCCCGCAAAATAGCGCCCGGCACCGGCCTGCGGGCGGGGAAATGGATGGCCCGCGGGTCTTCCCGAACCAGGGATTCGCGGTATCATAAGTAACCTTGCTAATTATGCGGGCTCCGGAACTTCTTCTGATTCCGGTATTGGACTGATCCGCCATCGGCGGACCCCGCTACAAGGGACAACGAACACCAGTTGACTGAGCTCATTTCACACCAGGCCAGTTCCACGCCGGCCACCTCGAAGCACCGCCTGGAATCCGGCTACCTGCTGAGCGGCCGGTACCGGATCGCGGACCTTATTGGCAGGGGAAGCCAATCCACCGTGTTCCTGGCCCACGACGAACTCCTGCAGCGTGAGGTGGCGGTCAAGCTTTTCCGGAACGCCTCGGACGATCTTGAACAAACCCGCCGCCAGGGCGAGGAAATCCGCATCCTGGCCGGCATGAGCCACCACGCCCTCGTGACGCTCTTCGACGCCGGCGCCGACCTGAGCGACCCGACGGACCGGCTCACCTACCTGGTGACCGAACTGGTGCGCGGACAGGACCTGCGCCACCGCGGGGCCCAGGGGCCGCTCTCCGCTGCCCACATGGCCCACATCGGCTATGACCTGGCGGACGGGCTGTCCTACATCCACCACCACGGCATCGTGCACCGGGACGTCAAGCCCGCGAACATCCTGCTCGTGGACTACAGCAACGCGGACCGGCGCCCGCGGGCCAAGCTCACCGATTTTGGCGTCGCGATCGTGATGGGCAACGGGCCGGTATCGGACGACGGCGGGACGTCCGGGACCCCTGCCTACCTCAGCCCCGAGCAGGCAGCCGGCGAACCGGTCGGACCGCTCAGCGACGTGTATTCGCTCGGCCTGGTGCTGCTGGAGGGGCTGACCGGGAAGATGGCGTACCCCGGCGCGCCCATCCAGTCGGCCGTCGCGCGGCTGCTCAAAGACCCGCAGATACCCGAGGAGCTCGCGCCCATGTGGGTCGCGCTGTTGTCCTCCATGCTGGCCCGGGACCCGGCGAAACGCCCGCCGGCCCGGGAAGTCTCACTGGCCCTGCGGCAGGAAGTGATCAACACCGCGGCGCGCCACCGCATGGACCCGGCTCCGGCGCCCTCGGACGAGGAGGGCCGGATGCGCGCCGTCGAACGGTACCGGATCCTTGACACCCCGGCGGACGGCGCCTTCGACCGGATAGCGGGCCTCGCGGCGCGGATGTTCTCGGTGCCGGTGGCGATCGTCAGCGTCGTGGACCATGACCGGATCTGGTTCAAGGCCCACCACGGCACCGACGTCACCGAGATCGGCCGGGACCCGGGGCTCTGCGCCTCCGCCATCCTGCAGGACGATGCCTGGGTCGTTGAGGACGCGGCCAGGGATCCCCGCACGCTCGCCAACCCGCTGGTGGCGGGCGAATTCGGCCTGCAGTTTTACGCCGGGGTCCCGCTGCGCACCCCGGACGGGTACAACCTGGGCACGTTCTGCATCCTGGACCGGGAACCGCGGGAGTTCAGCGCCGAGGACTCCCGGACGCTGCAGGATCTGGCCGCGATCGTGATGAACGACCTGGAGCTGCGGCTGCAGGGCCGGGAAGCCATCGCCAAGTAGGGCGGGGGCGACGCCGGGGCGCACCGCCTGCCGTGGTCAACGCCTGCGGTGTTCAACGCCGGCTGTGTTCACCGCCTGCCGCGTTCAACGCCGGCTGTGTTCAACGCCTGCCGTGTTCAACGCCGGCCGGCGTGGAGCGCCAGTTCCAGTTCGAACCGCGCCTTCGGGTCCTCCAGGGCGTCGCCGAACAGCTCGCGCAGCTGCGCCGCCCGGTAGCCCACGGTCTGCGGGTGGATCCCCAGCTCAGCCGCCACCTGGGCCCGCTGGCCCCAGTGCCGCAGCCACGACAGCAGCGTCTCCGCGAGCCGCTCGCGCTGTGCCGGGCGAAGCCCTTCCAGCGGCGCCAGGCGGCGGTTGGCCAGCTCCGCGATCGCGGAGGGCTCCGCACCGAGGATCACCTCGGCCAGGTGCTCGTCGGCCCAGATCGGCGGGTCCTCCGGACCTTCCCGGGGCGGCAGCACCGACGCTGCGAGCACCGCCAGACGCAGCGAATCAGGGACCTTCTCCCAGCCCCCGGCGGGCCCCACGGCCGCCCCGCGGCCGCGCAGCACCTTTTCCAGATCCGCCCGCGCGGACTTGGACTTCCGGGCCGGAACCAGGGCGACGGCGTCGGTCTCCCGTTCAATGACCAGCGTCCCGGGCCCCAGCCGGAGCCGCAGCCCCGCGGACCGGTCCACCGGCAGGGTCACCACCACCATCCGCTGCGGCAAGGACCAGTCCGCCATTGCGGCCGTCTGGCGGAGGGCCGCCTCATCCGCCTGACCCAGGAGAAGCAGATCCAGCAGTTCGGTGCGCCGCCGGTCCACCGCCCCGGCCCGTTCCGACTGTTCAAAGGCATACGCCTCGGCGCTGACGGCGGACAGCTCGTCGATGTAGGCCAGGATCGATTCACCCAGGTCCACCACCACACTCTGGCCAAGGTGGTGCTCCACGGACACCCTGGACATCTCGCGGAAGGTCACCCGGGCGCCCATCCGGTAGGCGCTCAACAGTGCATCCATGCTCCGGCCCTGCCGGAATTCCCCGCTGCCCAGCCCTGCCACCAGCTGCCGGCTCTCCTCCGACAAAGCAGGCAGCCGGGTTCCCGGCAGCTGCAGGAAGCGGTCCAGTGCCGCGGCCACCCCCCGGCGCAGGCCGCGCCCGAAACGGCCTTCGATCGGCCTGGCGTAGGCCGGCACGAGCTGCGGCACCGCATCGATGATTGCCTCGACAATGCCGGGCATCATCGGACGGAGCATGTCGCTGACCTCGCGCGGCAGTGCCAGCCACGGAGGGTCGTAGGCGGGGGAGGCGGCGGTGCTGGCAGGGGAGGCATTCATAGGGTCGGTTCCATTAAGTTGTTGCGGGGAGATAGTTTCTTTGAGACGATCGTATGCCTTGGATGAAGAACTATGATCCTGTCTGACATAAGATTGATACATGATCCGGCTCCGTAAGCTGGCGCGCGCCGCATCTGTACTGACCACCCCACTGGCTCCAGAAGACATTCTGTCGCTGTTCAACCCTGTGTTTTCTGCCCGCCAATTGCGCGGTGTGGTCACTCGGGTGGTTCCAGAAACGGCCGATTCCGCCACAATTTTCTTTCGTCCCGGCCGCGGCTGGCAAGCGCACCTTGCCGGCCAGTGGGCCCGTATCGGCGTCGAGCTCGACGGTGTCCGCCATTGGCGGTCCTACTCGCTTAGCGCACCCGCTGGCCAGGACCCGGCCATCACTGTCAGTGACATGGGTGCCGTCTCCGGAACCCTGGTGCGCAGCACCAAGCCCGGCGACGTGCTCTTCCTGGCGCCGCCGCAGGGCGACTTCGTCCTCCCGGAGCACCCGCGCCCCCTGCTGATGCTCACCGCCGGCAGCGGAATCACCCCCGTCATGTCCATGATCCGCACGCTGGTCCCGCACCGCCCGGACTCCGACGTCGTCCTCATCCACACCGCACGGACCCCGGAAGATGCCATCTTCCGCGAGGAACTGGCCGAACTCGCGGACCAGTTCCCCAACTTCCGCGTGATCCACTGGTTCACCGGCGAACGCGGACGGCTGGACTTCAGCTCCATCGCCGAGCTGGAACAGCTCTGCCCGGACTGGCGCCAGCGTGCCGCCTACGCCTGCGGCCCCGAAGGCTTCCTCGACGACGCCGAGGCGCTCTGGGAGGCGGAAACCGCAACCGCCGGGGCATCCTCGGACTCCACCCTCACCATCGAACGCTTCAGCACCAAGCTGGCCGGCGGCGCAGGGCACGACGGCGGCCTGGTCACCTTCGAGGCCTCCGACAAGGAAATCGAAGCCGACGGCGACACACCGCTGCTGGACGTCGGCGAGGACGCCGGTATTCTGATGCCCAGCGGTTGCCGGATGGGCATCTGCCACAGCTGCCTCATCCCACTCCGGGCCGGACAGGTTCGTGACTTGCGCACGGACGAAGTCCACGGCGAGCCCGGCCAACTAATCCAGACGTGTGTCTCGGCAGCCGCCGGACCCGTTAACCTCGACCTCTGAGGAGTACCACCGCATGACGATTGTTTCCGACAAGCCTGACGTTTCCGACGAAGGCGCCACCGGCGCCGGCTCTGCCAAAGCGCCCGCGGCCGTGAAGACGCGGCCCGGCGCCCTCGCCGAGTCCGGCAGCCCGACGGTCCGCCCGCCGGCCGCCGCCCACCTCTCCGACGAGCAGATCGCCGAGCTGGGCCGCGAACTCGACGCCATCAAGGACGACATCCTCGCCAAGCGCGGAGCGTCCGATGCCGCGTACATCCGCCGGATGATCAAGATCCAGCGCGGACTGGAGATTTCCGGCCGGGCCACGCTCCTGGTCAGCAAGAACAAGGCCGCCTGGGTCGCCGGCACCACGCTGCTCAGCTTCGCCAAGATCCTGGAAAACATGGAGCTCGGGCACAACATCCTGCACGGCCAGTGGGACTGGATGCGGGACCCGGACATCCACTCCACCACCTGGGAGTGGGACTTCGTTACCCCGGCGCGCTCCTGGCAGCACACCCACAACGACCTGCACCACCGCTGGACCAACGTCGTCGGCAAGGACAACGACGTCGGGTACAACCTGCTGCGGATGGATGCCCAGCAGGAGTGGAAGCCGTTCAACCTGGGCAACCCGCTCTACAACGCGATCCTGGCGCCGGTGTTCGAGTGGGGCATCGCGATCTACGATCTTGAGCTGAACGACTACAAAGAGGGCCGGAAATCCAAGGAGGCCCTCACCAAGGACCTCAAGGCCCTCGGCCGCAAGGCCCTCACGCAGTTCACCAAGGACTACGCCGCCACTCCCGCCGTCGCCATGCTCACCGGCTCCGGCAAGCAGGCGCTTTACGGCACCCTGACCGCCAACGCGGTCCGCAACGTCTGGGCGCACGCGGTGATCTTCTGCGGCCACTTCCCCGAGGGCACCGACACCTTCACCGAGGAAATGGTGGAAGGCGAGACCCGCGGCGACTGGTACGTCCGGCAGATGATCGGATCCGCCAACATCTCCGGGTCCAAGTTCATGCACCTGATGACCGGCAACCTCTCGCACCAGATCGAGCACCACCTCTTCCCGGACATCCCGTCCAACCGCTACGCCGAGGTGGCGCCCAAGGTGCAGGAAATCTGCAAGCGCTACGGCCTGCCGTACACCACCGGCCCGATCTGGAAGCAGGTCGGCTCCACCTGGGCCAAGGTCTTCAAGCTGGCCCTGCCCCCCAAGAAAGCCTAGCGCCGAGGCTCGACGGCTGGTTTGACTGATGGGGCGCCTGCCATTGCGGCAGGCGCCCCTTTGCCTGTTGCGGCCACCGCGCCGTCGACCTCTCGGGCATCGACGGTTTCCCAGCCGGCCGCAATCTTCAGCCGCTATGATCAGCGGCGGGGACCGGACGGGACGTCCGGAACTGGTTCAGCGGATTCGCCGCCCCGGCACTGCGCAGATGCAGTTCCGGCGGGACGGCGGCCGGGCAATGTGGGCGGGAGGTGCCATGGAAAAATTCATTCTGGGTCTCAACATCGTTGACGGGCCCTTAATAGTCGCGTCATACGTGCTCAGCATGGCCCTGTGCGCCACTCTTCTGGTGCGACGCTCGCGAAGGCCGGCGGCCATGACAGTACTCTCGGTCGCAGCCGGCGCTGCGGTCGGGGTTGCAGTCCTCCTGGTGGCGGAGCGGATCCTGCACGCATTCGGCGGTCCCCTCGGGTGGCCCGTTCGGATCTGGGCCATAGCATTCTTCGCCGGCCTCGGCCTCTGCGCCGCAAACCTCCGGGCATCCGGCACTTGGCGGAAGGTGCTCGCGGCCGCGGCGGCTCTCAGCTTCGCTGCCACGGCGGCCTTGGGCATCAACGCCTACTTCGGGCTGAACGCGACGCTGGCTTCGTTCCTGGGGGTCTCCCTTGCCCCCAGGATTGACCTGGGACCGGTCGCACCCCATGCCGCGGCACCGCCGAAGCCCCTCTGGGAAACCTGGAGGGCGCCGGAAGGAATGCCCTCCGAGGGTTCAACGGCCCAGATCGTCATCCCGCCGGAAATATCCGGGTTTCCGTCCCGCCCGGCGGGTCTGTACCTGCCCCCGGCAGCACAGGTCCCTAATCCTCCGGCCCTGCCGCTGGTGGTCCTGATGATGGGACAACCCGGCCTTCCGGACCCCCAGTATGCCGCCGCGGTCCTGAACGACTATGCAGCACACCATGACGGACTCGCACCGATCGTCATCGTTGCCGATCAGCTCGGGGACCCCCTCGTCGACAATCTGTGCCTCGACTCACCCCTTTACGGACGTCCGGAAACCTTCGTCAACCGCGACGTGGTCGACTGGGCGCGAAGCCACCTGAACATCATTGACAACCCGAAATACTGGACCATCGCGGGCTATTCCCACGGCGGCCAGTGCGCCATTTCCTTCGCCGCCAAGTACCCCTCCGTCTGGGGCAACGTTTTGGACATCTCCGGGGAAGAATATCCCGGAGCCGAGGACCCCGAGACCCACCTCCGGGACATGTTCGGCGGCAACCAGGCTGCCTACGACGCCCAGAAGCCGGTCAACATCATGAAGCAACAGAGGTACCCCAATACCCAGGCCATCTTCACGGCCTCAACAGATGACCCCGTCTACCTCGAGGCCGCCCGGCATGTCTCAGCAGCGGCAGCTGCCGCAGGAATGGCCGTGACGTACTACGAGGTCCCTGACGGGGGACACGTGATCGGGGCGCTGAACGGCGGCCTGAACAAGGGATTCGAGGTCCTCTTTCCCCGGCTCGGCCTCTCCCAGCCCTCCCCCTAGGCGCAAGCCGGCCAGCGACCGACGGCGGGACCACGGGTCCCCTGGCAAGGATCGTTGCTTCGGGCGCTTCCGGCGAAGGCGCTCAGGGTTTGCTGGCCACACCGAGAACGTGGGCCAGCCGCGGGTTGCCGGGGAGGACCGAGAAGCTGAAGCGCTCCAGGCTCTGCACGGTGAGGCCCGCACCGGCGATCGTGGCGGCGGTGTCACGGTTCGGGTGGCATCCGCCTGCCACCCGGCTCCACAGCGGCGTGAGGAGGTCTTCGGCCGCCGCCAGGACCCGGTGGGCCGAGCGGACATGTTCATAGAAAAGCAACTGGCCGCCCGGCCGCAGCACCCGGACCACCTCCGCCAGGGCCACGGCCTGGTCCGCCACGCTGCACAGCACCAGGCTGGACACGACGACGTCGACCGAGGAGTCCGCCGCCGGCAGCGATTCCGCCACACCGTCCTTCACGCTGACGGGCACCGGCGCCCTGGCCGCGGCGGCCAGCGCCAGCGCCCGCAGTGTCGGGTCCGGTTCCAGGGCCAGCACGCCCGTCACCGCGGAAGGGTAGAACGGGAAGGTCGCCCCGTAGCCCGCCCCGATTTCGACGACGGCGCCGTACGCGCTTGCCAGGAGGCGGCGGCGGTGCTCCGCGGCCCCGCGGGCGTCCATCCGCGGACCCGTCCGGGCGAAGGATCTCCCGAACGAGGGACTGCGGGATGCACTCTCCGGCATGGGTCTCCCCGGGTCAGTTCGCTTCGGCGGGGTTGAGTTTCAGGCGGCGCAGCAGCTGGGCATTGAGCGCCACCACGATCGTCGAGGCGGACATCAGGACGGCGCCCGCGGCGGGGGAGAGGACGACCCCGGCAAAGGCCAGGACGCCGGCGGCCAGCGGCACCGCGATGATGTTGTAGCCTGTGGCCCAGACGAGGTTCTGCCACATCTTCCGGTAGCTGGCCCGGGACAGGTCCACCATGGAAAGCACCGCCCGGGGGTCGTTTCCGGCGAGGACCACCCCGGCGGACTCCACCGCGACGTCGGTCCCGCCGCCGATGGCGATTCCCACCTCGGCGCGGGCCAAGGCGGGGGAGTCGTTGACGCCGTCTCCCACCATGGCCACCCGGAGGCCGCGGGACTGGAGTTCGGCCACTTTCTTGTCCTTGTCCGCCGGAAGCACCTCGGCGAAGACCTCGTCGATGTTCAGCTCGGCGGCCACGGCCTGGGCCACCTGGCGTGCGTCGCCGGTGATCATGGCCACCTTGATGCCGCGGCGCTGCAGCGCCGCGACGGCCTGGCGGGATTCCGGGCGGACAGCGTCC
>DASWAW010000171.1:0-2263 GCA_036390955.1 Arthrobacter sp. | reverse complement strand
GCGGGCGGACTGGCACGGAACCCCGCCCGAGACCGTGGTCAAGGAAACCCTCGCCAAGGTCAAGGCGCGCCTGGAATCCCAGGACCTCGGCAAGGAACTGAAGTTCATGGCGGACATCCGGGAGGCTGTGCCCTCCTCCATGCAGACTTTCTGGGACATGACCATTTCCGCCTACTGGGCCTGGAGTTGCTGGGACGCCCGCGAGGGCCAGTTCCACTCCGCGCAGGGTGCCGGCGGACTCGGCTTCGGCTTCCCCGCGGCGATCGGCGGCGCCGTCGGCCTGGAAACCACCGGCAAGTCCGGCGCGTCAGCGCGGGTCCTCGCCGTCTCCGGCGACGGCTCGTCGATGTACTCCATCTCCGAACTGGCCACCGCCAAGCAGCACAACGTCCCGGTCACCTGGCTGATTGTCGACGACGGCGGCTACGGCATCCTGCGTGAATACATGGTCGGCGCCTTCGGCAAGGCCACGGCCACGGAACTCGCCCGTCCCGACTTCGTCAAGCTCGCCGAGGCTTTCGGTGTGCCGGCCGTGCGGGTTGCCCCCGAGGATGTCGGGGACGCGCTTAAGGCCGGTTTCGCCGCCGACGGACCGAACGTCGTCGTCGTCGAAACCCTGCTCAGGATGTTCGCCCCCACCCATGTGGAGCCCTGAGCGCCACCAACCGCACCACGAGGATCCCTGAGCACCAAGCTCCACGCCCCTGCAAGGACGGGCAAGCGCGGACCGGCAGCACTGCTGCCGGCCCGCGCTTGGCATTTAAGCCCCGAAAACACGCCCCGATAAGCCCCGAAAGCACCCCCGGAAAAGGGTTAGTTTCCCAAAGTAACTAATTTCCTGTTATATTGTTGCCTTAGGCAAGCAAAGGGAGCCCTCATGGCAGTTGAGCCGGACACCGCAGGCAGACTCGTCCACCAGATCTTCGATCTGCCGCGCGCTGTTCGCTGCGTTGCTGCCGTCAAGCTTCGTGGGGAGGACACCGGCGTGGCGCTCCAGGGCGTCCTGCGCTTCGTGGGGGAGGGGGAAACCCGCGCCACCGGACTTGCGGAGCGGCTCGGAGTCAGCGCCCCCGTCCTCAGCCGGCACATCGCCGAACTGGAGGAGCAGGGCTACGTGGTCCGCCGTCCCGACCCCCTGGACGGCCGGGCGCAGCTGATCGCGCTCTCCGCTTCGGGAGTCGCGAAACTCCGCTCCATCGAGGACCAGCGCGCCGCCACACTCCTGGACTTCCTGCAGGACTGGAGCGAGCAGGACGTCGAAGAGACAACGAAAACCTTGCAGAAACTTGCTGAGTCCCTCAGGACGTCAGCCCGGGCAACGACGGCCGGATCCATCAATACGACCGAAATTGTTTAAGGAGCGCCCCATGGCAGCAACCACAGAAATGCCCCCGGCAGCAACGGTGGTGATGACCCACCGCCAGATTATGGAAGCCCTGACCGGCCTGCTGGCCGCGTTCTTCACCGCAATCATCAGCAGCACGATCGTCGCGAACGCCCTGCCCACCATCATGTCCGAGCTCAACGGAACCCAGACCGACTTCGCCTGGGTGATCACCGCGGCCCTGCTGGCCAACGCCGCCACCACCCCCATCTGGGGCAAGCTCGCGGACCTCTTCAACAAGAAGATGCTGGTCCAGCTCAGCATCGTGATCTTCGTCGCCGGGTCCGTCATGGCCGGCCTGTCCGAAACGATCCCGCTGCTGCTGACCGCCCGCGTAATCCAGGGCGTCGCCATGGGCGGGCTCACCGCACTGGCCATGGCCATCATCGGCTCCATCATCCCGCCCCGCGACCGCGGCAAGTACTCCGGCTACATGGGCGCCGTGATGGCCGTGGGTACCGCCGGCGGCCCGCTGCTCGGCGGCTTCATCGTGGACAGCCCGCTGGGCTGGCGCTGGACCTTCTTCGTCTGCGTCCCGCTGGCCGTTATCGCGCTCATCCTGCTGCAGCTCACCCTGAAGCTGCCCCACGTCCGCCGCCCCGCCAAAATCGACTGGCTCGGCTCCATCCTGCTGACCTCCGGCGTCAGCCTGCTGCTGATCTGGGTGTCGTTCGCCGGCAACCCGGACTACTACGACTGGTGGTCCTGGCAGACCGTGGCCATGGTGGGCGGCGGCATTGCCCTGCTGGCCCTGCTGGTCCTGGTCGAATCCAAGGTGTCGCAGCCGATCATTCCGCTGAAGATCATTTCGCAGCGCACCACTGCCCTCGCCATCCTTGCCTCGATCGCCGTCGGCGTCGGAATGTTCGGTTCCTCCGC
>DASWAW010000170.1:0-12261 GCA_036390955.1 Arthrobacter sp. | reverse complement strand
GATGACGCCGATTTCGCGGACGTCGAGGTTCTGGGCCAGGCCCAGCGTGCCGTCTTCGAAGCGAAGCAGCTCGTTCGCCATGACCGAGGGAAGGCCCTCAACACGGGCGATGCCGTCACCTGCGGTTGTTACACGGCCGACCTCTACGCGCTCTGCGTTTCCGGGTTCGTAGGACGCCGCGAACTCGTTCAACGCATTACGGACGTCGTCGGCGTTGATGGTCAATTCGGCCATCTGCAGTCCCTGCTCTCCTGTTTTCGTGATCATCGTTGCTCACGATGACCGGGGTTTCGTTTCGTTTGGTTGTGCTTGTCCGGCTAGCCGGCAAGCTGGCGGTGAAGCTGGCCCAGGCGGGCGAGGACGGAAGCGTCAACCACTTCGTCACCAACCTGGATCCGGATGCCACCGATCAGTGCCGGGTCAACGTTCATGTTGATCTTGAGCTCGCGCCCGTAGAGGGCATTCAGCCCCGCGTGCAGACGGCTGGTCTGCGTCTCCGTCAACGCACGCGTGACGCTGACCGTTGCGATCCAGCGCTGCTGGCGCTTGGCTGCGAGCTCGGCGAAACGACGGACGAGTTTGGTCACCTTGAGGCCACGGGGCTGCGAAACCGCCTGTCCGATGAGGACCTTCGCTTCCTCGCTTGCACCGGGTACGAGCTTTTCGGCGAGGGCAACCTTGGCGGCTGCGCTAGCCTGCGGCTCGGACACAGCACGCTGTACCTCGTGGTTGGACTCAACGGCCTGGTTGAAGGAGAACAGATCGTTCTCCAGCGCTTCCAGGCCGGTGATCCCCGAGGCAGAGACGGCAGACTTATTCTCAGCAACGGCAATTACCACCGAAGCGGCAAGAGTCTCGAGTGCATCGCCGATATCCCGGGCCGACGCCCAGCGTGAGCTGGCCAGTCCGCTCGCGACATCCACAGCATCCGCGGAGACTTTCCCGCCGAAGAGCTGCTTGATAAGCGCCGACTTTTCGTCACCGGTGCGGGACGGGTCAGTCAGGGCGCGGCGCAAGCCAGCCGAGCTGTCCACCGTTCCCAGGATTCCGAAGAGTTCCTTAGCCAACTGCAGCGAGGCGAATGGAAGCTTGGCTTCCAGCGCCACCAAGGCCGCGGTGAGCGATTCGCTCGATACACCTGCCATTACTTAGCTGCACCTGCGTTCTGGTTCTCCAGATCTGCCAGGAAGCGGTCAACCACACGGGCTGAGCGCGCGTCGTCCTCGAGGGACTCGCCAACAATGCGGCCTGCCAGGGTGGTGGCCAGCGTGCCAACTTCGGCGCGCAGCGACACAACGGCCGCCTGGCGCTCGGACTGGATCGCCGCGTGCGCCTGAGCCGTAATGCGGGCAGACTCTAGAGCTGCCTTCTCCTTCAGGTCCGCAAGGATCTGAGCGCCTTCGGCACGTGCTTCCTCGCGGATGCGGTTGGCCTCGGCACGGGCATCGGTGAGCTGCTGCTTGTACTCTTCGAGAGCGGCGGAAGCCTCTGCCTGGGCCTTTTCAGCTTTGGCAATGCCACCTTCAATGGCCTCGGCGCGCTCTGCGAAAGTCTTCTCGAACATCGGGACAACGTACTTGACCACGATGTACATGAGGACAGCAAAGCCAGCGAAGACGACAAGCATTTCCCAAGGATTGGGAACGAGAGGGTTGGCCTCTGTGGCGGCTGAGATGATCAGCTGATTCATAATTCACCCGTCCTTATCTACTCGGTTCTGGATGTTCGCTTTGTTCTGGGGTTACTTGAGAACGAACGCGAAGACCAGGCCGAGGATGGCGAGGGCTTCAGTCAGCGCAAGGCCGAGGAATGCGATCGGCTGGAGCACACGCTGTGCCTCGGGCTGACGTGCGACGCCGTTGATGTAAGCGGCGAACACGAGACCAACACCGATACCACCACCGATGGCCGAGAGGCCGTATCCGATGAGGTTGAGGGAGCCGTTGATGGTGCCTTCCATTTTTTTCCTTTCAAGATGCCATCTATGTGGCAGGTTGTTTGGTGTACTTCATCCCCCGGAGGGGAAGTTTTGGGGTGCCTTAGTGGCTGTCCGCGTGCAGGGCGCCTTCGATGTAGATCGCGGTCAGCAGCGTGAACACGTACGCCTGCAGGACCATGATCAGCGCTTCCAGCATGTACATGGCAATCGCGCCGCCGAGGACGAGGACCGAGGCGCCCTTCAGCAGGACGTTCTCCTGCATGAGGAGGAACTCGATTCCGGAACCGGCAATCATCACGATGAGGTGGCCGGCCAGCATGGTCGCGAACAAACGCAGACTGTGCGTGACCGGGCGGACCAGGAAATTGGAGATGATCTCGATCGGAATCACGATCGGAAGAATGTAGCCCGGGACTCCGGACGGCACGGTGGCCAGCTTGAAGTAGCGCAGGCCGTTCTTTTTGACGCCGATGGCGATCCACGTGACATACACGATCCCGGCCATCACGTAGGCGCCGCCGACGTGCGAGAAGGTGGGGAGCTGGATCACCGGAATGGCGCCGTAAATGTTGTTCACCAGGATGAAGAAAAACAGGCTGAACAACAGCGGGACGTACTTCATGAAGTCTTTGCCGCCGATGATGTCCTTGCCGATGCCGTTGCGGACGAAGCCGTAGGCGGCTTCACCTGCAAACTGGAGCCTGCCGGGGACGAGCTGACCCTTGCGGGCAGCCATCAGAAAGAATGCGGCGATAATAACGACCGAAAGGATTACAAGCAGCATCTGCTTGGAGAATCCGTCGGCCGCCCCCCACGGCAGGATTGCCGGCAGGTGGATTTCTTCAATTCCAGGAGGCGTAAAAGTTCCTGAATCTTGGGCCGGGAGCGCAAGCGCGATCAACGCGTTTCCTCTCTGCAGTGTCCATCATTGGGCGTTGGTAGGAGAAAGTCGACGTTGCTGTCGGGCTCTCCCCTTGTGAAATTATTTGGCATTACTGATCCTCGTCCTTGGACGGGCCACGTGCAGCAGTGTCTTCACCAGTCGAATTTCGGAGACTGGTGAGGCCGTGCATATGAGAAAGATAGAACCCTCCCGCAGCTCCAAGCAGAGCGCCTGCGAGCACAATCCAGCGGGTTCCCCACAGATTATCCAGACCCCACCCTATCAAACTCCAGACCATGATTCCGCCAACAATGTAGCTGAAGACGGCGATGCCGGCGTTGTATCCGCCGTCGCGTCCGCTGTCGGAAACACCGGGGGCTCCGGAGGTGTTTTCCCGGCTGCGGGGCTTGTTCGTGGGGCGGTCTTTGCGGCTAGACATCAGTGCCGCCTTCCGGGGTCTCGGGGTCGTTATAAAGCTGGAGCCGCGCCCTGCTGAAACCGTAAATCTCGGCGGCCTGCCACGTCACCACAGTCACGACGGCGCCGGCCAGGAACCAGCGCGCGTTCAGCCAGTCGGGACTGCCGATGGCGAACAGCACCACGGCAAAGCCGACGACCTTGATGAAATACGTCGCCGCAAACAGGCCGATGGCACCGGAGGAGTTGTTGCGGCCGCCGAAATGGCCGACCAGGAGGCTGATCGCGAAGAAGGCGATCACAAGCGCGCCGCCGAAGAGGGACGAAAGGGCGGCCGCCGTGCCGTCAAGCAGCAGCGCCGCCAGGCCGGTGAGCAGCAGGGCGCCACCGCCAACAGCCGAGCTGATGGCCAGCAGGCGCAGCCACAAGGATTTTGTGGGACCGGAGACACCAACGTCTCCGGCGCCGGACTTTCGTCCGGGTTCGGCGTTGGAGGTCATCAGATCCCAATCGTCGAGGCGTGTTTGCTGGTCGCAGTGTCGCGGCCAAAGACCGCACCTGAATTCTACAATAGATAGAAATTATTCGGAAAAGCCCGCGTCATCCCTCTTCGGCCGAGGAGCGGGGACCCCGTCCCGGGGCCTTGTGGCGCAGGTACGGCCAGGCCGTCACGCCGGCCATGATGACCATGGCGGCCAGCCCGCCCGTCAGGACGATCTGCCACGGGAAGATGGCAAAGGCCAGGCCCCCGAACGCCAGCACACAGGTCCAGAAGTACATCAGGACAACCGCACCGCGGTGCGAGTACCCGATGTCGAGGAGTTTGTGGTGCAGGTGGCCGCGGTCCGCCGACCACGGCGACCGCCCCAGCGCCGTGCGCCGCACGACTGCCAGACAGAGATCCAGCAGCGGCAGGAACAGCACCGCGAAGGGCAACAGGATCGGGATGATGGTGGGGATACCGTTGGCCCGGTCGTACAGCCCTGAGCTGATCTGTCCGGTGGAGACGATGCCGGCCGACGCCATAATCAGGCCAATCAGCATGGCGCCCGAGTCGCCCATGAAGATCTTCGCGGGGAACCAGTTGTGCGGCAGGAAGCCGATGCAGGCGCCGACAAGCACCGCGGTCAGCAGGGTTGCCAGGTCCGAGCGGTCCAGCAGGACGGCCGTCCGGTGCACCCAGTACGCCGTCAGGAAGAACGCTGTCCCCCCGATGATGGCGACGCCAGCGGCGAGGCCGTCCAGCCCGTCGATGAAGTTGAAGGCATTCATGGTCGTGACGATCAGCCCGGCCGTCAGCGCGATACTCACGGCGTCGTTCTCTATAACGATCGGCTCCGGGATGAACGGAATGATCGTCATCCGGACGCCCCAGATCGCCACCACCAGCGCCGCGGCGCTTTGGCCTATGAGCTTGACCCACCAGCGCAGGTCCAGGAGGTCATCCGCCACGCCCACCAGGACGATCACGGCCGAACCGGCCAGGATCCCCCAGGGGGCGTCGTTGTTACGGAAGATGTCCTTGACGAAGAACGACTGGCTCGCAAGGAGCAGTGCGACGAAGAACCCGGCGAAGATTCCCAGGCCGCCAAGCCTCGACAGCGGGGTGGAGTGCATGTCACGGCTGCGGATCGGGGAGAACAGCTCCATCCGGTTTCCGACAAAGCGGGCACCCCAGGTCGCCGTGTAGCTCACGACTGCCGCTGAGAGCATCATGAGCAGGTACATAATCACTGCGAAGACACCCGCTTGGAGCCGTCGGCACAGGGGTCACCCGGTTGCGCAGCCCGGAACCACGGTGGTGCCTCGTGGCTTCGGGAATGGGGTGAACTCAGTTGCTGTGGGTCTGTCTTGCGATAAATGAAACTTCTCCGTCGCCGTGCGCAGGGCAGGCAGTGCGTAGTGCCTGACAGGGCTGTATTACAGTGGACTCTAGTCAAGATACTAATGCCATCGGCCACTTGTCTTCGCGTCACACGGCCCATTGCCGGCGGGAAAACCACCGGCGGCCGTGCTGAAAGGAACACTAGATGACCCTGTCGGTTGCAGTTGCCGCCGTGACGTTTGACCGTCCCCGGGAGCTGGCGGTTCTGCTGAACGCCATCAACAACCAGACAGCAGCGGTTCGCTCCATCTGCCTGGTCGACTCCGGTACCGTCCCCGCCAGGGAGGTCGCGGAAGCGCACCCGAATGTGGATTACGTCCGGTCCGAAGCCAACCTGGGCGGTGCGGGCGGTTTCTCCCTGGCGGTCCTCAAGGCGGTCGCCACCGGCGCCGACTGGATCTGGATGATGGACGACGACGCCGAACCCGCCGACCCGGAGTGCCTGGCCACCCTCGTCCGGGAGGCGGAAGCCCGCGGACTCGAGGCGGTTGTCCCCCTCGTCGTTGCCCCCGGCCACCCCGAACGGTTGTCCTTCTTCTTCCGCCTGGACGGCAAGGTCACCCACGACCGGGCCGAGGTGGAGAGGATCGGCTTCCTGCCGAACGACGGCCACTTCTTCAACGGCGCACTGATCCGTTCGGATGTCTTTTTCAAGGTCGGGCTGCCGGACATACGCCTGTTCATCCGCGGTGACGAGGTGGACTTCACCATCAGGCTCCGCAAGGCCGGCATCAAGTTCGGCACCGTCACGACGACGGCGATCACGCACCCGCACGCCTTCGCCGAGACCAAGCACGTCTACGGCGCGCGCTGGCACGTGATCGTTCCGGAGTCGGCGTTCAAGCGCTACTTCTACTACCGGAACCGCGGCTACCTGATCCGCCGCCACTTCCGGATCAAGTCGCTCGTCGCTGATGTGGGCGGCTACCTCGGCTACTTCCTGCGCCGCGGGGACCTCCGGGGGCTGGCGGACTGGTTCGGCGCTTTTTCCGCCGGGCTGCGCGGCAAGGGTTTCGGTCCCCTGAAGGACCAGAAGTTCTAGCGTTTGGGCTGTAGCCGGCGCCGGATCAGCAGCCCGGTGAGCAGCCACGGCTCACCGAAAACGCGGTAGGCGACCCGCCGCGGGTGCAGGACAAGCCGCCAGGCCCATTCCAGGCCAAGGCGCCCGAGCCAGCGCGGTGCCAGTTTCTGGATTCCGGCGATCTGCTCGATCGCCCCGCCAACGGCGCAGTAAACCGCCGGAGGCAGCGCCGCCAGCCGGCGCGTAAGCACTTGTTCCTGCAGGGGCATGCCCAGCCCGAGCAGAACCAGCTGTGGCCGGAACTCCGACAGCCACCGCACAGCGGTCTCCTCGACCTCCTCGTTCCAGCCCTCCCCCGGCATTCCGGCGACCCGGGCGTGCGGGACCAAGGTTCCCAGCCGGTCCACGGCCTGGGCGTTGGCCGCGGATCCGGCACCGATCACGGCGATCCGCTCGAGCCCGGCAACGTCGGCCAGCGCGGGAATCCAGTCCGTGGAACCCAGCCGGTAGTCCATGACCGGCACCTCGCCCTGCCGGGCCTCGTTGCCGCGGGCCCAGAGCATCAGCACCGGGGCACCGTCAATGAGCACCACGTCACTTTGCTCGTAGAACCCGCGGAAATCCGGATCCGAGTGGCACAGCGTGACGCTGTGGAGGTTGTGGCCCACCACGGTGCGCGTCGTGCCCTCGGCGACGAAACGGCTGAGCACCGCTGTCAGTTCGGGGACGGTCAGGGGTGTGGCGTCCACGTCAAGGACGGGGACGCGTTGTCGCTGGAGGGTCATGCGGTTCCGGCCCCCGTGTCCGGCCGTTCCGCGGCGCCGGCATGCTCCCCGGCCGCATCCGTGTCCGCCGCGGGAGCGTCGGCCGCAGCCGTGTCCGCCGCGGGGGCATCGGCCGCATCCGTGTCGGCCGCGGGCACGCCGGCCGCAGCCGTGTCCCCGGTTGCTTCCGGCTCCTCGCCGATGCCAAGCACCTCGGGGACAATCTCACGGAGCCGCGCCAGGGTGATGGCGCCCTGGCGGACCACCCGCAGCGGCAGGGCGGTGGCGTCTACGATGGTGGACGGCAGCGCCTCGGCACCCTCGGCCGGACGCGGCCCGCCCTCAAGGTAGACCTCCACGGACTCTGCCAGCTGTGCTTCGGCATCGGCGGCGGTCAGCGCCGCGGCCTGGCCCGTGCGGTTCGCCGAGGAGACAGCCAGCGGCCCGGTCAGCGTCAGCAGGTCCTGCGCGACGTCGTCGGCCGGGATCCGCAGGGCGACGGTGCCCCTGGTTTCGCCGAGATCCCAGTCGAGGGACGGCTGGGCGTGCAGAATCAGTGTGAGACCGCCCGGCCAGAACGCCTCGGCGAGGCGCCGGGCCTCGGCCGGAACGTCCGTGGCGAGTCCGTCGAGGGCGTTGAGCCTGGGGATGAGGACCGGCGGCGGCATCTTGCGGCTGCGGCCCTTCGACGCCAGCAACAAGGTCACCGCGAGGGGGGAGAACGCATCGGCGGCGATCCCGTACACGGTGTCGGTCGGGAAGACCACACACTTGTGCTCCCGGATGGCCCGCTGGGCGTGTTCAAGTCCTGCGGCGCGCTGCTCAGCTGCCGTGCAATCGTAGCTAGTCGTCACTGGCCCATTCTTTCATCACTTCGTGCGTTGCCCTGGTCACCGCAGGGCAGTCGGGTCGGCAAGAACGGCGCTGGTGGCCCGGTCCTTGCCGTTAAGGTCACGATGGGTGGTCACTGCGGTCCACAGCCCGGAGCGCTCCAGCATGGCGGCGATCCAGCCGGCCTGGACTTCGGCATGTTCCATCACGAAGTAGCCGCCGGGCACCAGCAGCCGGGCTGCGGAGGCCGCGGCCGCCGTCGGAAGTTCCATGCCGTCCGCTCCCCCGCCGTAGAGTGCCTCGGGGGGATCGTGCAGCGCCACTTCGGGTTCGTTGGGGACCGCTTCGGCGGGAATGTAGGGCGGGTTGGAGACAACGGCGTCGAAGGTCCCGTTGTGTTCCGGCAAGGCATCGCGCAGGTCACCGCGGATGAGGTGGACACCGAGGGGCAGCAGGTTCCGGGCCGCCCAGGCGTGGGCAAACTCGCTGAACTCGACGGCGTGGACGTCCGCGCCGGGAACCTCGTGCGCGATCGAGCCGGCGATGGCCCCAGAGCCGGTGCCCAGATCCACGACCTTGGGATGCGCCATGCCCTGCAGCCGGTCAATCACCAGCTGGACGACGGACTCGGTTTCCGGGCGGGGAATGAAGACCCCCGGCCCGACGGCCAGTTCCAGGTAGCGGAAGTGCGCGACGCCGGTGATGTGCTGCAGCGGTATCCGCCGGGCCCGCTCGGCGACCAGCTCCTGGTAGCCGTCCGGGGCGGGCGTGTCCCCGAGCATCAGGGTGCGGAGCCGGCCGAGGCCGACTCCGAGCAGGTGCTCGGCGAGCAGTTCCGCGTCGACCCGCGGGCTTGGAACGCCGGCGTCGGACAGCACGGCCGTGGCCTCGCGGACTGCGTCCGCGAGGCTCAGCCCGGTCCCTTCTGTCATCACTGCGCGGGCCGGACTAGTCGCCGATGGCGTCGAGGCGGGCCTGCTCGTCCATCTCGATGGCCGACTGGATGACCGGTTCCAGGTCGCCGTTCATGACCTGGTCCAGGTTGTAGGCCTTGTAGCCGGTGCGGTGGTCCGCGATCCGGTTTTCCGGGTAGTTGTAGGTCCGGATGCGCTCCGAGCGGTCCATGGTGCGGATCTGCGACTTGCGCTGGGCCGAGTTCTCGGCGTCGATCTGCTCCTGCTGGTGGGCCAGGATGCGGGCGCGGAGGACGCGCATGCCGGCTTCGCGGTTCTGCAGCTGCGACTTCTCGTTCTGCATGGCCACCACGATTCCGGTGGGAAGGTGGGTGATCCGGACGGCGGAGTCGGTGGTGTTCACGGACTGGCCGCCGGGGCCGGAGGAACGGTAGACATCGATCTTGAGATCGTTCTGGTTGATCTCGAGCTCTTCGGGCTCATCCACTTCCGGAAGCACCAAAACGCCGGCGGCCGAGGTGTGGATCCGGCCCTGGGACTCCGTCACGGGGACGCGCTGCACACGGTGCACGCCGCCTTCGAACTTGAGCCGCGCGTACACGCCCTCGGCCGGATCGTTGGAGTTGCCCTTGATGGCCACCTGGACGTCCTTGTAGCCGCCCAGGTCAGATTCGTTGGCGGAAATCATCTCGGTCTTCCAGCCGCGGGTTTCCGCGTACCGGGTGTACATCCGCAGCAGGTCGGCCGCGAACAGGGCGGCCTCGTCGCCGCCTTCGCCGCCCTTGACTTCGAGGATCACGTTGCGGGCGTCGTCGGGGTCGCGCGGGATCAGGAGCCGGCGCAGCTTGGCCGCGGCCGTCTCCAGCTTGGCCTCGAGTTCGGGCACTTCCGCGGCGAACTCGGGGTCCTCGCCGGCCATTTCCCTGGCCGCCGCAAGGTCATCCTGGATGCCGTGCCAGGCATGGTACGCCTCGACGATGCCGTTCAGCTGTGCCGAGCGCCGCCCCAGCTTCCGGGCGAGCTTCTGGTCAGCGTAAACAGCAGGATCCCCAAGCTGTGCCTGGATGGCGTCATGCTCATCCAACAGGCCCTGTACGGACTCAAACATTTTCAAAACCTCTTTCGACTCTTACCAAGTCTAGTTACTGCAACGCGGGGTCACTTACCGCCCATTCCAGCGGCCCTGATGGGCGCTAGGTGACCCCGCGTTGGTGTGGAAGCGGAGTCACTCGTTAACGCAACAACCGCCCGGGAAATTGGCGGCCCGGGAAGGGCCGCCAATTTCCGAGCGGTTGACGTCAGCTATTTGTCGTTATCGGACTTCGCACCAAGCGTCGTCTTCTGCACCTGCATGAGGAACTCGACGTTGCTCTGGGTCTCCCGGATCTTGTTGGTCAGCAGCTCAAGGCTCTGCTGCGTTTCGAGTCCGGAAAGGACGCGGCGCAGCTTCCACATGATCTTGACTTCCTCGGGGGACAGCAGGTTTTCCTCGCGGCGGGTACCGGACGCGTTGACGTCCACGGCCGGGAAGATGCGCTTGTCCGCGAGCTGGCGGGACAGGCGCAGTTCCATGTTGCCGGTGCCCTTGAACTCCTCGAAGATGACCTCGTCCATCTTGGAACCGGTCTCGACGAGCGCGGTGGCCAGGATGGTGAGGGAGCCACCGTTTTCGATGTTGCGGGCTGCACCGAAGAAGCGCTTCGGCGGGTACAGCGCTGCGGAGTCGACACCACCGGAGAGGATACGGCCGGAAGCCGGTGCCGCCAGGTTGTAGGCACGGCCCAGTCGGGTCATCGAGTCGAGGAGCACCACGACGTCCATGCCCATTTCCACGAGGCGCTTGGCACGCTCGATGGAGAGTTCGGCCACGGTCGTGTGGTCATCGGCGGGACGGTCGAAGGTGGAGGCGATGACCTCACCCTTGACAGTGCGCTGCATGTCCGTGACTTCTTCGGGGCGTTCGTCAACGAGCACCATCATGAGGTGGACCTCAGGATTGTTGGTGGTGATGGCGTTGGCGATGGACTGCAGGATGAGCGTCTTGCCGGCCTTCGGCGGCGAGACGATCAGGCCGCGCTGGCCCTTGCCGATCGGGGCAACCAGGTCGATGACCCGGGGGCCGATCTTCTTGGGGTCCGTTTCGAGGCGCAGGCGCTCCGAGGGGTACAGCGGGACGAGCTTCGCGAATTCGACGCGGTCCTTGAGTTCCTCAGGGGTCTTGCCGTTGACCGAGGTGACCCGGACGAGGGCGTTGAACTTCTGGCGCGCGGTCTGCTGCTGGCCGCCCTGGGGGGCCTCGCCTTCACGGGGTGCACGGATGGCGCCGACGACGGCGTCGCCCTTGCGCAGGTTGTACTTCTTGACCTGGGCGAGGGACACGTAGACGTCGTTCGGGCCCGGCAGGTAGCCGGAGGTGCGGATGAACGCGTAGTTCTCCAGCACGTCCAGGATGCCGGCGACGGGCAGCAGCACGTCGTCCTCGGTGACCTCGACGTCGTCGACGTCCGGTCCCTGGACGCGTCCGCGACGGCGGTCGTTGCGGTCGCGGAAGCGGTCGTTGCGCGAGGTGTTGTCGCGGCTGTCCTGCCCGCCGGAGCGCTCGGGACGGTCGTTGCGGTCGCGCCGGTTACGGCGGTTCCGGCGGCTGCCGCCGTCACTGTCGTCATTGTCGCGGTTGTTGTCGCGGGTGCCGGCGTTATCGCGGGACTCGCGGGTGCCAGTGTTGTCGCGTGACTCGCGGGTGCCGGCAGTCTCGTCGCGGCCGCCGCGGGTGCGGGTGTTCTCACGGCGCTGGCCGTCTTCGCTGCCCTGTTCGGCCTGGCGCTGATCGGAACGCTGTTCCGTGCGCTCGGCCTGGCGCTCGGCCTGGCGCTGCTCACCGGAAGCCTGCTCGGCCGGGGCCTCGCCGGCTGTGGCAGCCTGGGCTGCGGTCTGCGTTGAGCCCTGGCCTGCGGACTGCTCGGCCGCTTCGCCGCGGCGGCGGTTGCGGGTGCGCGGCTGGCGGGTGCGGTCGCCGCCTTCCGTCCCGGACTCGGCAGAGCCGGCCTCGGCGGAAGCCGCCGGCGCCTCGACTGCGGGTGCTGCTGCAGCCGGGGCCTCAGCAGCGGGCGGCGTGATGACGCCGTCGCTGCCGGCGCGGCGGCTGCGGCCACGTCCACGGGCACGCGGGTTTTCCTGGGCCGGGGCCTCGGACTCGGCAGCAGCAGGCAGGGCGGCCGGAGCCGCGGCCTGGCTGACGGTGCCGTTGTCGGTCGCCTTTTCAGCCGCGCGGGCCGGAGCCTTGCTCACGGGAGTACCGGCGCGGTGTGCGGAAATGGCGGACACAAGGTCGCCCTTCCGCATCCGGGAACCGCCGGAAATCCCCAGCTGGCTGGCAAGAGCCTGGAGCTGGGCGAGCTTGAGGCCGGCAAGGCCGCTGCTCTTGGCGGGTGCAGCCGTTGACGATCCGGCAGCAGAAGTTGATGTGTCCACAGCTGAAGACAGCTCAGTGGTTTCGGTCACGAAGGATCCTTCCCCCTCGACGGCGTCCAGACTAGGAGCTGGACGCGATGATTTGATCTGGGCTGCAGTTCAGATCTGCAGCCGGGATTTCGGCCTTGCCGGATGG
>DASWAW010000169.1:0-7992 GCA_036390955.1 Arthrobacter sp. | reverse complement strand
GGTCGACGTCGTCATGATCGACACCGCCGGCCGCCTGCAAAACAAGGTGGGCCTGATGGACGAGCTCGGCAAGGTCAAGCGCGTCATCGAGAAGCTGGCCGAGGTGGATGAGGTGCTCCTGGTCCTCGACGCCACGACGGGGCAGAACGGCCTGAACCAGGCCCGGGTTTTCGCCGAAGTCGTGAACATCACCGGTATCGTCCTGACCAAGCTCGACGGAACCGCCAAGGGCGGCATCGTGGTGGCCATCCAGAAGTCGCTTGGCGTCCCGGTCAAGCTGATCGGCCTCGGCGAGGGTGCGGACGACCTCGCCCCGTTCGACGCCGAGAGCTTCGTCGACGCCATCCTGAACTAGCACGGCAGCAGCGCCTTAAACACAGCTGGCTCCCAGCTGGTGTTGTCCGGGACTTACCGGGACGACACCGGCTGGGAGCCAGTTGCGTAGGTGGTGCCTAGTGCTTGAAGTTCAGCACGGTAACCGTTCCGGCTGTCAGCTTGAACGTCTGCGTCTGTGAACCGTAGGCAAACCCCTCCACCGTGGCACGGTCGGCAAGCGGAACCGGCTCGGACTTGGCGCCGTCAATCACCGTGCTGTCCTCCGCCCCGTAGCTGGGCCCGGACAGCTGGGTCATGGTGCCCGTCAGAGCCTTCGCGGGCAGATTGAGCGTGACCTCGGACTGGGCCGCCTTCTCGGGGTTGTTCTCGTTGACCAGGACAACGGTGGTGCTTCCGTCCTCGTTCTGGACGGCGTAGCTGAACATCAGGCCGCCGCCTTTGGAGTCCAGCTTCAGGAACTTCCCGCCCGCCATCTCGGCGACCATGGAGATGCCGAAGAAGTTGGCCCGGCCGGAAACTTCGCCGTTGGGCTTGAGATAGGGCCCGCCGCTGCAGATGGCCGACATGGGGGGACCGCCCTTGCAGGTCAGCAGCGAGCTGTGGAAACCGATGCGGGTAATGCCGAGTTGCGCGGCGTTGAGGGCATAGTCGGCGGTCCAGAGGGCTGAGGCATGGGTCCGTGATGTCTCGTTGGACCCGGGGCAGGCTGCGATCCCGGTTTCCGGGAGCCAGGTTTCCAGGCCCGCATCCTTGCCGACCTTCAGCGCCGCCTGCTGGTAATCCGCGGCCCGGTCGTGCATCAGCCGGCTCATCAGGTTCGCCAGGGTCGGGGAGGCCTGGGGGTCCACTTTGCCGTCGCAGCTGTACATCGGGTAGTTGTGGAAGGACAGGATCTTCTTTTGCGGGATGTCAGCATCAATGAACGGCTGCCACCACTTCTGGTCGTAGGCACCCGGTCCTGAGATGGGAACGTTCGGGGCCACGGCGTTGATCGCGTTCGCGTACGCCTTGAGTTCCCCCACGTATTTGTCGGTGCTGTAGCCACCCGGGCGGACACCATTTTGGCCGAATCCGTTGGGTTCGTTGCCGACAGTGATGCTCAGCAGCCTCGGGCCGAAGATTTCCGCGGCGTGCCTGGCCATGTCCGCGGCGCGGTTGGGATCGTAGTGTCCAAGGTCAACGGTGAGGCTGACGGTCGCGTCGGCGGCTTCCAGCAGGGTCTTCAGCCGGGCCAGGTCCGCCGGACCCACGGCCTTGACGGGGTGGGCCGCGTCCCCCTGGTAGCTGGACGGGACGGCCTCGTTGGTCGACGTCCAGAAGAAACGGCGGTCAACGGCATTTCCGCCGAAACGGAGGACCGGCTGGTCGGCTTCCTTGAACAGTTTCACCAACGAGGCGTTGTCGCCGCTCATGGCGGGGTCAGCGAGGTCGGTGGCCTCCAGCGAGATCCCGACCAGTCCCTTGTTCAGCGAGGTGCCGACCGGATCTGCGGAAACGTTGACCTGGAGCGGCTCCACCGGTTCCAGGGGCGAGCCGGCAGGCGGGCCAGCCTGCTTGTAGTAGGCGACCTCCGGGGCCGGAGCCGAAGGAACAGCGGCGGCCGACGTCGGCGCCGGGCTCGCCGCAGGGGACGCCGTCGTATCCCCGCCGGAACCCGGCCGGAGGAAGAACACCAGCGATGCCACCACGGCAAGGACCGCGATCACTGAGACCACAGCGGCGGGACGGAGGAACTTGCGCTTTGTCCCGGCCGTATCCTCCGGACTGTTGTCGGGGGCATAATCGGGTGAACGTTCTTGGGGTGGCATAAAAATTTCTCCAGCTTCTGGGTGGGGACTCCCAACAGCCTAACGAAGTCCTTCCGTACAGTTCGACAGGGCAGGTCGGTAGGGCAGCTCTGCGGTGCAGTTCGGCAGGGCAGCTCGGCAGTTCAGTTCGGCAGGGCAGCTCGGACGGTTCAGGTCAGGCGGTTCAGGCCGGGCGGGCTCAGGCGCCGCGGTCCGCCGGCCGCTGGAACGTCTCCCGGGCGAGCACCCAGCCCGCAGCCGCCGCGACCAGGACGCCGCCGGTAACGCCGAAGGCCCAGCCGTAGCCCAGACGGTCAGCGAGGAGCCCGGCAAGGACCGGTCCGATGATCGCGCCACTGTCGGAGGTCATCTGGAAGATGGCGAGCACCCGTCCGCCGGAGCGCTCGTTGCCGATCACATCGGCCATGGCCGCCTGCTGGGCGGGACCCAGGAGACCTGACCCGATGCCGGCGGCCGCGGTCGCCACGAGGAACCAGAGCAGCTCGTGCGTGAACCCGATCGTTGCCGTTGCGGTGCCGGTGACCAGGAGCCCGGAAATCATCATCGGTTTCCGGCCCAGGCTGTCCGCGAGTTTGCCGGAGAACGTCAGCGCCACGGCGTTGGCAGCGGCGAACATGGCCAGCGCCCAGCCCGCCGATTCCGGTCCGGCGTTCAGCGCGGCCACCGCGAAAAGCGGCACCGTGGCCATCCGCACGCCGAAGGTCGCCCAGCCGTTCGCGAAGCTGGAGAACAGGCCCGCCCGGTAGGCGCTGTCCCGGAGCGCCGTCCGCAGCTCCATCGCCGGCGCAGTCCTTCCGTCCGGGCGGGAGGCCGCTGGCACATGGCTCAGCTGAGTCTGCACCACGAGTGCTGCCAGGACCAGGGCAGCCGCGTAGACGAGGAACGGCACGCGCAGACCGAAGCCGGCCAGCAGCCCGCCCACGACCGGCCCGCAGACATTGCCGATCAGGAACGCCGAGGCATACGCCCCGGAGACCCGGCCGCGGCTCTCGGGCGGAGCGAGCCGGACCACCAGCGCCATCGACGCCACCGTGAACATCACCGAGCCGGCTCCGCCAAGTCCCCGGAAGATCAGCAGCTGCCAATAGTCCTGGGCGAAGGCGCAGGCCGCCGTCGACGCGGCGACGATCAGCAGGCCCGCCACATACACGGGGCGTTCCCCGAGCCGCACTATCAGCGCGCCGCCGGCGGGTGCGAACACCAGCCGCATGAACGCGAAGATGCTCACGATCACGGCGGCCGCCGTCGCCCCGACGTCGAAAGTGGTGGCGAACTGGGGGAGGACCGGGGCCACGAGGCCAAAACCGAGGGCGATGAGGAAGGCAGCGACCAACATCACCTTGATGTCCCGGGGCAGTACCGCCCGGCCGTTGGTCCGGAGACCGTCCTGCGGCGGGGAACCCGCGGGGCGGGAGGGCTTACTCATGGTGGTGGCTTCCTGGCGAACGGGCGGGCGGGGACGGGGATGTTGGAACGCGCGAAACATAACCGTAACAAGAACGATTTGAACCATTTACTTCCGGGAGGTTCTTGTAACAACCCGGCAATCTAAATCCTCCGCCGGCGAAACACGCCTTCGACAAACTCTTCTTAGAACGCAAACCGCGTTGAGGCACGCGGAGAACTCCGCAGGAACAAACTTCCAGATCGCATCTAAGCAAGGAGGACGTGCACCATGGAACTTACCGCAGGTCACGTATGGCTGATGGTGGCAGCGGCACTCGTGCTGTTCATGACACCAGGACTCGCATTTTTCTACGGCGGCATGACGCGCGCCAAGGCTGCACTGAACATGATGATGATGAGTTTCATCTCCATCGGCATGGTCGGTGTGGTCTGGGTGCTCTGGGGCGCCTCGATGAGCTCCGGTGAGGGCTTCCTGCAGATGGTGGGAAACCCCTTCGCCACCTTCGGGCTGGAGGGCATCGACACTCCGGACGGGCTTATCAAGGTCGGCTACGCAGCCACCTTCGCCATCATCACCGTCGCACTGATCAGCGGCGCGATCGCTGACCGCGCCAAGTTCGGCGCCTGGTCCGTCTTCGTCCCGGTCTGGGTCACCCTGGTGTACTGCCCGCTGGCTTACATGGTCTGGGGCGGCGGGCTGTTCGGCCCGGAAGGCGCTATCGGCCAGGCCCTCGGCCCCGCCATTGACTTCGCCGGCGGAACGGTCGTCCACATCAACGCCGGTGTCGCCGCGCTGATCCTTGTGCTGATCATCGGCAACCGTAAGGGCTTCGGCAAGGACCCCAACCACCGCCCGCACAACATTCCGTTCGTGATGCTCGGCGCTGCGATCCTGTGGTTCGGCTGGTTCGGCTTCAACGGCGGCGCCGCCACGACTGCCGAACAGGGCGGTCTGATCTGGGTCAACACCCTGGCAGCCCCCGCCGCGGCGATGCTCGGCTGGCTCGTCACGGAACGTATCCGCGACGGTCACCCGACCTCGCTCGGTGCCGCCTCCGGTGTGGTTGCCGGCCTCGTCGCCATCACCCCGGCCTGCGCCAACGTCAGCCCGGTCGGCGCACTTGGCCTCGGAGTCGTCGCCGGTGTGGCCTCCGCACTCGCCGTCGGCCTCAAGTTCCGCTGGGGCTTTGACGATTCGCTCGACGTCGTCGGTGTCCACCTCGTCTCGGGCATCATCGGTACCGTGGCCCTCGGCTTCATCGCCCTCCCCGTTGACGGTGTTGGCGGCGGCCTGTTCTACGGCGGCGGTCTGACCCAGCTCTGGGCCCAGCTCGCAGTGGCCGGCATGGCCATCGTCTACTCCGCAGTGATGACCACGATCATCGCCTTCGCCATCCACAAGACCATGGGCTTCCGGGTTTCCCAGGAGCAGGAAGTGGTGGGCGTGGACCTCAGCCTGCACGCCGAAACCGCCTACGAATTCGGCGTCGGCGGCCACGGCGGAAGCTTCACCCCGCTGCACGAACTCATCACTGGCAAGGCCCAGGCCGTGGCCCCGGCCACCGGGACGGTGGACCCGGCGTCCAACGGCAAGAAGACCGCAGCAGCAGGTAAGGAAAGTGTGGAGGCATGAAACTGATCACAGCAATCGTCCGGCCGGAGAAGCTCGACACCATCCGCGAAGGCCTTGAAGCCTACGGCGTGCAGGGCCTCACGGTCAGCGCCGCCAGCGGCTACGGCCGGCAGCGGGGCTACACCGAGGTGTACCGCGGCGCCGAGTACAACGTGGACCTGCTGCCCAAGATCCGGGTAGAGGTCCTGGCCACCGACGAACAGGCGGACGACATCCTGGATGTCATCATCGCCAGCTCGAACACCGGCCGGGCCGGCGACGGCAAGGTCTGGACGATGGATGTGTTTGAGGCAGTCCGGGTCCGCACCGGAGAACGCGGGTCGGCGGCCATCTAGCCGGCAGCTTCCAAGACAACAAGGCGGGCCGGGTACCTGAAAGGGTTCCCGGCCCGCCTTGTGTCGTCTGCCGGCTATGCGAAGGCGACGCCGGCCAGCCCGGCCGGCTTGGTCAGCCCTGCCAGCCTTCCGGCCCGGCGGTTCCGGCGGCGTACTCCTCCAGCGGTGCGCTGTCCCGGGCCCAGGCCTTGAGGACGGGCTCCAGGATCCGCCAGCAGTCTTCTGCGGTGTCCGCGCGGACGGAAAGCAGGGGATCCCCGGTCAGGACGCCCTCGAGGACCTCCCCGTACGGCAGCAGTTCGGAGGCGCTGAGCTCGGCCTGCAGGGTGGCGCGGTCCAGGCTCAGGACATCACCGGGGCCGTTCACATCGACGTCGAACTGCAGCGTGTCCGGTCCGAAGCCGATCCGCAGCTGGTTGGGGGAGTCCACCCCGGTAAAGCCCCTGGGCAGGTGCGGCACGGGCCGGAAGGTCACCACGGCTTCCTTGCGTTTGGCGCCCAGGGCCTTGCCGGAACGCAGGATGAACGGGACGCCCTGCCAGCGCCAGTTGTCGATCGCCACTTCGACCTCGGCGAGCGTTTCGGTGCCGCGCGTCGGATCGACGCCTTCTTCCTTGGCATAGTCCGGGACCTTGCGGCCGTCGATGGATCCAGCGGTGTACCGGGCGCGGCGTGTGCTCTTTGCATAGGGTGCCTTGATGCTGCTGGCGCGCAATACCGTGGCCACGGCGTCTCGGAGGTCCCGCTCATCCACCGAAGCCGGCGGCTCGATCGCCATCAGGGCCATGATCTGCAGAAGATGGCTCTGGATCATGTCGCGCAGGGCGCCGGCGCCGTCGTAATAGCGGGCGCGGCCCTCCAGCGCGAGGTCCTCGTCGAAGACAATCTCGACCTTTGCGATGTGCTCCCGGTTCCACACCGGCTCCAGGAAGTTGTTCGCGAAGCGCAGGCCCAGGATGTTGAGCACCGTCGCCTTGCCCAGGAAGTGGTCCACCCGGTGGATATGGTCCTCCGGGACCAGCGCGGCCAGGGTTTCATTGAGATGCCGGGCGGACTCCTCGCTGGAACCAAACGGTTTCTCCATGACCAGCCGCGTCCCGGCGGGCACCTGGCCGGGGGTGAGCGCCTCGCAGGCCAACTGGCTGATGCGCGGCGGCAGGGCGAAGTAGACGGCCACCGGTCCCTCCAGCTGCGCCAGCAGGCCGGCCAGCTGCCCTTCGGCCGTAACATCGAGCTGGTGGTAATCGGTGGATCCGAGGATGCGCTTCAGTTCCCGCCGTCCGTAGGCCTCGGCCTGGGAGTTGGCGTCGGCGAAGGACTCCTCGACGCGCTCCAGCCATTGTTCCGGCGTCCAGGAGTCCGAGCCGGCGCCCACCAGGGTCAGTCCGTCGGCGCGCCCCCGGGACACGAGCCGGGCCAGGCCCGGCAGCAGGAGCCTGCCGGTGAGGTCGCCAGAGGCGCCCAGGATGAGCAAGGTTTTAACTGTTGTTTGGCTGGTCACCTAAGTCAGCATGCCATCTTGGAGGCGCGTCTTGGTACCCTAGATAGTCGAGTCCCGTTGTCGAGGCGGTTCGTTCAGGCGAACATCAGTCGCGACGCTGGCGTGCCGGACCGGCCGCCATCCGTAGATCCACTGAAAGAAGTGCACGGCGCGTGTTCAATTCACTCTCTGACCGGTTGACAGCAACCTTCAAGAATCTCCGTGGCAAGGGCCGCCTCACCGAGGCGGACGTTGACGCCACGGTCCGCGAAATCCGGCGCGCCCTCCTGGACGCCGACGTCGCCGTATCCGTGGTCCGCGAATTCACCGGACGTGTGCGCGAGCGTGCCCTCGGCGCCGAGGTTTCCGCCGCACTGAACCCGGGCCAGCAGATCGTAAAGATCGTCAACGAGGAACTCGTGGAGATCCTCGGCGGCGAGACCCGCCGGATCCGCCTTGCCAAGACCGGGCCCACCATCATCATGCTCGCCGGCCTTCAGGGTGCCGGCAAGACCACCCTGGCCGGCAAGCTCTCCAAGTACCTCAAGGCGCAGGGCCACAGTCCCATGCTGGTCGCCTGCGACCTGCAGCGCCCCAACGCCGTGACCCAGCTCCAGGTCGTCGGCCAGCGCGCCGGCGTGCCCGTCTTCGCCCCGCACCCGGGCGCCACCTCCACCGAACTGGACCACCCGGCCGGCGACCCGGTCGCGGTCGCCCGCGCCGGCGTCGAGGAAGCCCGCCGCACACTGCACGACGTCGTGATCGTTGACACCGCCGGCCGGACCGGCGTGGACGCCGAAATGATGGAGCAGGCGCGCCAGATCCGCCGCGCCATCGTCCCCAACGAAGTGTTGTTCGTGGTCGACGCCATGATCGGCCAGGACGCCGTCAACACGGCCATGGCCTTCGACGAAGGCGTCAACTTCACCGGCATCGTGCTCTCCAAGCTCGACGGCGACGCCCGCGGCGGCGCCGCACTGTCCGTCTCCTCCG
>DASWAW010000168.1:0-2005 GCA_036390955.1 Arthrobacter sp. | reverse complement strand
GTCAGCGGCGCCACCGGCACGCGCTACCGCACCGCGGACGTCAAGGAAGCCCTGGGCTACCTCTGAGAGTGCTGTGCGGGGAGCCGGTCTGGGGAGCCGGACCCGGTTCTCCGTACACATGGGGTCCATGAAGCTTCTCCTTGCCCTGCAATCCGTACTCTCCGCCGAACCTCACGGCCTCGGCCATCTGCGCTGGCAGATCTACCTTTATGCCGCACTGGCCGGCGTCGTGGCCGCTCTGGCCGCTGACCTGGCCGGCCATCTGGTCGTGGGCTTCGCGTTCAACATCGTCAGCGTCTTGCTGCTGGGCTTCGTCCTGGCCGGGATCACCAGCGGTGTCCGCCGGGAACTGAAAGGCCCGGCCCGTGCCTGAGACCGCCAGCACCGGCGCCGCCAGGCCACCGGCAATAACCGATGACGGGATCCTGTCCACTGAAGACGGGCTGGACGCCCTGCCGATCCTGGCCGTCATCCTGAACCCGGACGGCAACCCTCACGCCTACCAGAAACGCATGGTCCTCATCGGCGGGCAGCGGCTGGCCCGCTGGTTCTGCACCACCGATACCGACTGGCCCGAAACCTCGTCACGGCTCCTGCGCGACGGCGCCACCTACATCACCCTCTGGCTCCCGGAAGGAGCATCATGACGTTTACCCGGCTCCTCGTCCTGGGCGAGACGCACGCGCCGGAAAACCTGGCCGCGCACCTTGCCTCCGCCGGTGTCCTCGCCGTTGAAACCGGCACCGAAAACCACGTCCCCGCGTCCATGGAGGGCACCGCCTTGCAGGTGAGCACCTCGGGGGCAACCCGCCTGCTGAACGCCGGCGTCGAGCTGGACCTACTCTCCCCCGGCCCCGGCTGGCTCGCCACAGTGCCCGGCCACCTGCTGGGCCGCAGGCTGATCTGCATCCGGCTCGGCAAACTCCCTTCTGCCTGGGACGGCCCCGGCACCTTCCACCTCGCCGAGCAGGAGTACGGAACGCACGGCTTCGAGACCAACTACCCGGACCCGGCCGCGTTCCTCCGAAAGTTCAACGCCCCCAGCTACCGCAGCCCCAACCTGCAATTCGGCCTCCACGTCATTGCCTCGACGCACGTCAAGTACACCGACCGGTACCGGGTCTTCATCACCCACGGCCAGATGACGGCGTCCACCCGGATGGCGGCCAAGCCTCATCCGCGGCGCCACCGCCAGTTCTTCGAGGGCACTGCGCCGGACCAGACGAAGGCCGCCGAGCACTTCGGGCAGGTCGTCGCCGACGCCACCGCATGGAATCAGCCGCCCGGTTTCAGCATCGACGTCGGCACCGCACCGGACGGTTCCTGGCAGCTCATCAAGGCCGCGCCGGCCTGGGCCGCCGACCCGCTGGAGGCGAATCCGTCCGGGGTCGTGGCCTCGATTCTGGCCGCCCAGGAACCTGGCCTCGGCCGCTGGAAATGGGTGCCGGATGAGCTGTTCCAGCGCATCTTGATGCCGGCCTATCCGGCCTCCGAAGCCACCTCGAACTAGGGTCCGGAAGGGCCCGTTTTCCACCCCCTGCCGGGGCCTGTTTCGGGGCCTGTTTCGGAGCCTCAGAGGACCCTGAAAACGACGTCGTCCAGGACCGTTTTCGTAACCATTTCCGGGGCCGTTTTAGCAGTCCGAAAACACCCTCGGCAGGGCCGGTAAGAGTATCAGATCCGACCCTGAAACCACCCTTCAAAAACCGCCCGTCAGGGCACGCCCGCACACCAGTTTCCACCCCCGAAAGGACCCTCCATCATGCTTCCTCTGACCCCTCCCGGGATGCTTCCCGGCTCCAAACTGTCCTCCCTGGCCGAGCTGGTATTGCTGCCGGAGCATTCGGTTGTGCTGCGCCGCTCGCACGTCCAGCCGTTCTTCCGGACCGCCTGGACGCTGGGTCTCAAGCCCGACGGAACCCGTGCGTGGGCCTCCGCCGGGTGGCGGTCCGAGCCGACCGATGAGGAACTTTTCGACGGTGCCAAGGAGGTCATGGTGGTCCTT
>DASWAW010000167.1:0-1504 GCA_036390955.1 Arthrobacter sp. | reverse complement strand
GCCAGGCGGGTGCGTCCTGGCTGTGACTTCCCCCGGATTTGCCTGTGAATCGTCCTCCCGTTATTGCGCCCGGCTGGTTGCCTGCGGCAAGCTGATGGTCACTTGGTGAATAGGTCCAGAAGACCGACGGCGACGTTGCCGCCGGGTCGTGACGCGGCGATGCCGCCGCCCGTGCAGGAGCCCGCAGGATGGGAGGGCGCAACATGAAACGTGTAGTGTCCAGGCAAGCCAAATACCGTGCCATTGGCATCTGCTCCTTGGTTACCGTCCTGGTAATTGGTGGAATTACGTCCCTTTTTGGTTCCGGGGCGCAGTTCCTGCTTGCTCCGAGCGGGACATCGGCCGCGGGAGGGTCTGTGCCTGCGGTCAGTAGCCCGACGGTGAAAGGGGCGACATTCCGGAAAGTCCCGAACCAGGTGCTGTTTGCGCTTGACAGCGCAGGTAAACCGGTTATTTCCGGAGACCTGAAGAATATTTCGCAAGGTGATACCGGAGACTGTTATTTCCTGGCAGCCCTGCTCACGGTGGCCGCCCGGGCGCCCGACACCATCGTGAATATGGTTCACGACAATGGCAACGGCACGTACACCGTTTCATTTCATGGCAAATACGACGGGGTACCCGATCCTGTGAAAGTGACGGTTAATGGTGACCTTCCGTATCGCAGCGGCAAACCCCTGGAAAATGGCATCGAAAATATCGGCGGCAAGAATGTTTCATGGGCGGCGATTATCGAAAAAGCGTGGGCTGCCGCGAACCGCAACAGCTATAAGGGCATCGACGGCACCGACCTCAGCAACGCCCAGGATCACGATGTGCATAATGGCCTCTACGCCATCACCGGCAAGGTGGGCGTGGACCGCAACCCGGGTGGGCCCATGACCGGAGTGAGCTTTGAGCAGGTGCAGCAGGACTTCACGAACGGTCTGGTAACCCTGGGAACATCCAATTCCCGCGGCAAGCTGGAATCGGACCACTCCTACGCGTTGCTGGGCGTGAACTCCTCCGACCGGACGGTGGTTGTGGGGGACCCGCAGGGCGGTCAGTCCACGTTGACGTTTGCGGCCTTCCGGTCGACGAACATCAACCAGTACATCGCGATACCGACTTATCCCTGAGGATCAGGAGCATTCCCATGTTCTCCCAAGTGCTGCGGCTTCCGGCCACCTCCGCAGCCTGCCGGCCTGAACGGGGCCGGTCCCGGTTCGGTGCCGGTGCCCCACAACCGCCGAAACCCACACGACACCGCCGCACCGTGGCGGCCGCCATGTCAGTCCTCGTCCTGTTGCTGCTGGCCGTGGTTCCGTCGGGCCAAGGTCCGTCCGTGGCGCCCGCCGAGGGCATCGCGAAGATCAAGCACGTTGTGATCATCATGCAGGAGAACCGCTCATTCGACAGCTACTTCGGGACCTTCCCCGGGGCGGACGGGATCGAGATGCAGGACGGGACGCCCACGGCGTGCCTCCCGGATCCGGCAAACGACAGCTGCGCCCGGCCGTTCTAC
>DASWAW010000166.1:0-3916 GCA_036390955.1 Arthrobacter sp. | reverse complement strand
CGCCGTCGGCGCCGGCCAAGGCCCGACCTTCATCTACGGCTGGGGCGGCGGCGTTCTGAAGTCCTACGTCGACGCCGGACAGGTGGATGATCTCTCCGGGTACCTCAAGGACAACCCCGACGTCAAGGACCGCTACCTTCCCGCAGTACTCAAGAACGGCGTCATCGACGGCAAGACCTACGCCTTGCCCAACAACAATGTGCAGCCTGTAGTGCTGTACTTCAACAAGGATGTGTTCGCCAAGGTGGGCGCCGAGGCCCCCAAGACTTGGGACGAGCTGATGGCTCTGGTTCCGAAGTTCAAGGATGCCGGCATCGCTCCGTTCTCGCTCGGCGGCCAGTCCAGGTGGCCGGACCTGATGTGGCTGGAGTACCTCGTGGAACGCATCGGCGGCCCGGAGGTCTTCGCCAATATTGCAGCCAACAAGCCAAACGCGTGGTCCGACCCCGCTGTCACCGAGTCGCTCACCAAGATCCAGCAGCTCGTGGATGCCGGCGGCTTCGCCAACGGCTTCTCGTCCATCGCGGCGGACAGCAACGCCGACCAGGCGCTTATGTACACCGGCAAGGCGGCCATGATCCTGCAGGGCGGCTGGATCTACCAGAGCATGAAGAAGGACGCAGCAGACTTCGTCAAGAGCGGCAAGCTCGGCTTCACCACCTTCCCCACGGTTTCCGGCGGCAAGGGAGACCCGGCCAACGTGGTGGGCAACCCCTCCAACTTCTGGTCCGTCTCCGCGAAGGCCACTGAGGGACAGAAGAAAGCCGCCCTCGGGTACGTGAAGAACGGCATGTTCTCGGACAGCAACATCCAGGGCCTGATCGACTCGGGAGCCGTGCCGGTGGTCAAGGGCATCGAGAGCAAGCTCGCCGCGTCCCCGGACAAGGACTTCCTGACCTATGTGTACGGCATGGCAAAGAACGCCCCCAGTTTCACGCTCTCCTGGGACCAGGCCCTCAGCCCGGCGCAGGGCGACGCCATGCTGGCCAACCTCGACCAGATCTTCCTGAAGAAGATCACCCCGGAGCAGTTCGTCGACACGATGAACGCGACAATCGGGAAGTAATCCAGTGTCCACCACATCCGGTTCCTCCCGGCGGGCCCTTCAAGCGGGCCCGTCGGGGTGGCTGGCCGCGCCAGCCCTTGCCTTCTTCCTGCTGTTCGCCGTCATTCCGCTCATCGGCGTCTTGTTCCTGAGCTTCACCTCCTGGGACGGCCTGGGCGAAATCAAGCTGGACGGTCTGTCCAGCTGGACAACAGTCCTGACGGACCCTGTCACCGGCAACGCACTGCTGGTCACGGCGAAGATCATGTTCTTCTCGTTCATCGTCCAGGCCCCGATCAGTCTCCTCCTGGGGGTCTTCACCGCGGCCGGCCAGAAATACCGCGCCGCATTGGCTGTCCTCTACTTCGTGCCGCTGCTGCTGTCCTCGGCCGCCGTCGCCATCGCGTTCAAGGCCCTGCTGGACCCCAACTTCGGCCTGGGCGCCGGGCTTGGACTGCCGATCCTGGCCCAGGACTGGCTGGGCAATTCGGACCTCGTGCTGTTCGTCGTGGTCTTTGTGATCGCCTGGCAGTTTGTCCCCTTCCACACGCTCATCTATCAGGGCGGTGTGCGCCAGATCCCTGCGTCGCTCTACGAGGCCGCGGAGATCGACGGTGCCGGGCGGGTCCAGCAGTTCTTCAACATCACGCTGCCCCAGATGAAATACACCATCATCACTTCCTCCACGCTCATGGTGGTCGGCTCGCTGGCGTACTTCGACCTCGTCTTTGTCCTCACCGGCGGCGGTCCCGGCTACGCCACCCGGCTGCTCCCGCTGCACATGTACCTCACCGGGTTCAAAGCCAATGACATGGGCGCCGCGAGTGCCCTCGGCGTCATGCTCGTCGTGATCGGCCTGGCGCTCGCCCTCCTGCTGCAGAGGCTGGGCGGAAAGAACCGCAACGCAAGCCAAATGGAAGGTGCCTGATGGCTTCCCTTACCCAGCTCCCCGTCCCGCCCTCGGCACCCGTCCGACCTGCCGTCGGCCCCCGTCCGCGGGCCAAGGGACCGGGACGGACCCGGCCCAACCTCCTCGCCGGCCTCGGCGGCTGGCTTTGGCTGGCCATCATCATCGTCCCCGTCTACTACGTGGTGGTGACGAGCCTGAAGAACCAGGCTGGCTTCTTCACCTCCAATCCGATGTTGCCGCCCACCGAACCCACCCTCGACAACTACAAGCTCGTCGTGGAGAACGACTTCGCCAGGTACTTTGCCAACAGCCTCATCGTCACGGTGGGCAGCGTCATGCCGGCGCTCCTGGTGTCCTTCATGGCCGCCTACGCGATCGTCCGCGGAAAGACCAAGTTCCTCAGCTGGACAAACAACCTGTTCCTGCTGGGCCTTGCGATCCCGCTGCACGCCACAATCATCCCCATTTACTGGATGATCACCCGCGCCCATCTGTATGACACCCTGCTGGCCCTGATCCTGCCCTCGATCGCCTTCGCCATCCCGATCTCCGTGCTGATTCTGTCCAACTTCATGCGGGACGTCCCCAACGAACTCTTCGAATCAATGCGCCTGGATGGCTGCTCCGACTGGTCCATGATGTGGCACCTCGCGCTGCCCATGACCAAACCCGCCGTCATCACGGTGGGAATCTACAACGCCCTGCATGTCTGGAACGGTTTCCTGTTCCCGCTGATCCTGACGCAGAGCCCGGAGACCCGGGTGCTGCCGCTGTCGCTGTGGACGTTCCAGGGCGAGTTCAGTGTCAACATGCCGGCCGTGCTGGCCGCCGTCGTGCTCGCCACCCTGCCGCTGCTGGTGGTCTACGTGGTCGCCCGGCGCCAGTTGCTCAGCGGCCTCACCGCCGGCTTCAGCAAGTAGAGCGTCGCGCCGCGCCGTGGGCCTGCCAACCGATCTCAATCCATGTGGAAAGGATTACCGATGACTGACCCGACGACCCTGCGTGTGGGGATGGTGGGCTATGCGTTTATGGGGGCCGCCCATTCCCACGCGTGGCGGACCGCGCCGCGGTTCTTTGACCTGCCGATGCGGCCTGAACTGACCGCGATCGCGGGCCGGAACGAGGACGGCGTGCGGGCCGCCGCGCAGAAGATGGGGTGGGAGTCCGCCGAGACGGACTGGCGGCGCTTGATCGAGCGGGACGACATCGACCTGATCGACATCTGCACCCCGGGCAACACGCATGCCGAGATCGCCATCGCCGCGCTCGAGGCCGGCAAGCATGTCCTGTGCGAGAAGCCGCTGGCCAACTCGGTGGGCGAGGCCGAACGGATGGCCGCGGCCGCGGACGCTGCGGCGGCCCGGGGCGTGTACTCGATGTGCGGCTTCAGCTACCGCCGCACCCCGGCCCTGGCCCTGGCCCGGCGGATGGTCGCCGAGGGCCGGCTCGGGCAGATCCGGCACGTCCGGGCCCAGTACCTGCAGGACTGGCTCAGCGATGCCGACGCGCCGCTGACCTGGCGGCTGGACAAGTCCAAGTCCGGCTCCGGCGCGCTCGGGGACATTGGCGCCCACAGCATCGACGCCGCCCAGTGGATCACCGGGCTCAACATCACCGGTGTTTCGGCCCTGCTGGAGACCTTCGTCGCCGAACGCCCCATTGCCGGAGACCTCGTGGGCCTCGGGGGGCACGGCGCCACCGGCGCCGACACCGTGCGGGGGCCTGTAAGCGTGGACGACGCCGCCATCTTCAGCGCACGCTTCGCCGGCACCGCCAACGGCAACGGCGCCGCCACCGGACCTGGCAATGGGCCCGGCGCCGGGCCCGCGGCCGGACCGATCGGAGTGTTCGAGGCCACCCGTTTCGCCCTCGGCCGGAAGAACGCCATGCGCCTGGAAATCAACGGAACTTCCGGCTCGCTGGCCTTCGACTTCGAGGACATGAACGCACTGTCCGTCTAC
>DASWAW010000165.1:0-2376 GCA_036390955.1 Arthrobacter sp. | reverse complement strand
GCGCCCCCTTGTACCTCCAGCCAGCCAAGGAGTACCGCATGAGCCTTCGATATGCGCTGCTTGCGTTGCTGCGCGTGGGCCCGCTCTCCGGCTACGAACTGCAGAAAGAATTCTCCTTGTCGGTGGGTCACGTGTGGCATGCCCCCGACTCCCAGATCTACCCCGAGCTGCGCAAAATGGAGTCCGAGAACCTCATCGAGGGCGAGGAGCAACCGAGGGGCCAGCGCGCCACCAGGCGCGTCTACCACGTGACCGAGGCCGGGAACCGGGCGTTCCTCGCCTGGATGCAGTCGCCCTTGGATTACGCACGTGTCCGCGATCCCGCCCACCTGCGGGCTGCCTACCTTGAAGCGGCCTCGCCCGAGGCGGCCCGGGAGTTCTTCCGCGGGCACATCGCGCAGTGGGATCGCGAACTTGAGCAGTGGGAGGGTGAACTCCTGCGGATCGCCGAAGTGGCCAACCCGATGCTGGTGCGGCGCCTCGCGGCCACCGATCCTGAGGACCGCGAACGGACGATTGCGTTCAAACGGTTCACGTACGAGGGCCTGGTTGACCGGGCCCGCGTCGAGATCTTATGGGCAAAGCGTGGACTCAAGCTCATCGACGATCTGGAAGCCTCGGGCGGATCGTGGCCTGACCCCAGCGCCGCCCGCGTATAGCGTCCGTCACCGTTAGCCGAGCCAGCATCCGCCTGGGTCCGCCCCGCCGGCCGTCCATCCCGTTGGCAGTCCACCCCGCCGGCCGTCCACCCCGCCGGCCGTCCACCCCGCTGCCGCTCCGGCCCCCTGATCCGGGGCGGCAACGGGGTGTGGCCAGGCCAGGCGGCTACCCGAAGTTCTCGGCGTTCGCGTATCCCTTTCCGTTGTACTTCTGCACGATGACCGACGAGACGGCCGGCTGACCGTCCACTGTCGTATCCACCGTGGTGCCCGACAGCATCAGGGGTGCCTGCAGGCCCTTGATGCTCCGCAGGGCCGTCATGAAGCTCTCACGCGTCGGACCGGTCATGGTCTTGAATGCCTGCTCGAGCGTGGCCCCCACCATGTAGCTCCACATGCAGTGCGGGAACGCCGGCATATCCGGGTAGTTGCCGTATTGCTTGAGGTCCGCGAGGAACTTGACCACATCGGGGTCCTGGGCGAAGGCCGGGCTCTGCGGCGCCTTGGCGAACGACACCGAGTAGATGCCAGGGTAGGCCGCCGCCCCGCCGGGCTGGAGGATGGCCGTGGGGCTCGACGTGTTCGACGGGAGGAACCAGCTGGGCTTCCAGCCGATCTGCTGCGCCTTCTGCAGCGAGGCGATCGTGAGGGGTGTGACCGACATTGCGTTGAAGAAGACGTCCGCCCCCGACGAGGCGAGCTGGGTGAGCTGCGCGTCCACCGACGTGTCAGTGGCCTCGTACGTTTGTTCCCCCACCACCGAGATGTTGCTGGCATCCTTGATGGCATCCTTGAAGCCCGAAACGTAGCCCTTGCCGTAGTCATCGTTCTGCGACAGGATGGCAACCTTGTGCTGGTCCTTCGAGGCGGCGAGCAGCTTGCCGAAGGCAGCCCCCTCATTCTGGTAGATCGGCACGAACCCCAGCTGCCAGGGGCTCTGCTTCTGATCGCTGAACAGAGGGTCGCCGGTCATGACGAGCACCTGCGGGAACTTTTCGCTGATGGCGGCCTCACGGTAGGCCCGGTTGGTCGGAGTGCCGAGGCCGGCCGTGGCGGCGAAGACATTGTCGGACACCATCTGCTGGAAGTTCGCCAGCGATTTCTGCGGATCGTACGCGTCGTCGTAGGACTTGATGGAGACGGTGCGCGTCTTGCCGTCGCCAAACTTCACGCCACCGGCCGCGTTGACGGCGCCGAAGTAGGCCGAGACGCCGGCGACAGTGCAGGTTCCCGGGCCGGCGGTCGCGCCGCTGAGCGGAGTGGTGATGCCGAGCGTGATCGAAGTGTCGGTAATGCCGGGGGACGCCCCCGAGCCGCCGCCCTGCCCCGAGCCGCCGCGGGTGCAGCCTGAGAGGGAGAGCGCGACGATCGATGCCATCGCGACGATGCCAAGGACCCCGCCTGGCTTTGTTCTAATCTTCATGGTCGATCTTGCCTCTCTGTGTTTTCGAGTCTCTCCGGCGCGGCCTCCGGAACCGGCTGATGCGCTGGAGCGGTCTGCGGGGGGTTCCCGGGTGTGGGGCGGGCGGTCCGGCGACGGCCGAGCCGGCGGATCACTCGCGGCAGGCTGACCAGCCCTTCGGGCAGCACGAACAGCACCGCGAGGAGGATCGCGCCCTGGCTGAGAGTGGTGAAGCTCGGATCGATCGCGTTCGTGAGTTGCGGAACGAGGACGTAGTAGGCGCCGCCGATGAGCGAGCCCGCGATGCTTCCGGCG
>DASWAW010000164.1:0-3737 GCA_036390955.1 Arthrobacter sp. | reverse complement strand
TAAGGATTAATCCTTCTTGAAGGTGTCCTTGACGTTTTCGCCGACCTTCTTTGCGTCGGCTACGACCTGGTCCTTCTGGCCCTCGGCGCGCAGCTGGTCGTTGTTCGTCGCGTTTCCAG
Organism: Arthrobacter sp.; assembly: GCA_036390955.1. Taxonomy (GTDB): domain Bacteria; phylum Actinomycetota; class Actinomycetes; order Actinomycetales; family Micrococcaceae; genus Arthrobacter. The sequence continues at coordinate 3,618 of DASWAW010000164.1, read as the reverse complement.
TGGCTTCCTTGGCCTTGCCGCCGAGGTGCTCTGCTTCGTTCTGAATCTTGTCTCCGATACCCATGGTGTAAACCACCTTTCGTTTCCGGTTGAAATTCTACGTCCAAACACCATAACACAAAGCATGCTTACTACTTCAAGGGGTTTTCGTTTTTTGAGATGGGGGATTCGCGTGGGAGCGGGGCGGGAACCAGCCGGGAATCAACGAGGAATCAACGGCCAAACCGGCGCCGGCGGGATGAAGTCTGCGGCGAAGCCGGGCTAGGCTCGATCCCATGGACCACACAACCAGCCTGACACAGCACGTCAAAGCCCCGGCGGACACGGTGTGGGGGGTCATCTCTGACATTCCCGGGTCGGCCGCCACCTTGTCCGGCATCGATTCGATCCAGATGCTGAGCGACGGCCCGTACGGCGAGGGCACGCGCTGGAAGGAAACCCGCAAGATGATGGGGCGGTCGGAGACCGTGGAAATGTGGGTCTCCCAGGCCGAGCCGCCGCGGAGCACCACGGTGAAGGCACGCCAGGGCAGCGCGGACTACACCTCGCGTTTCACGCTGGCCGACCGCGACGGCGGCACGGACCTGACGATGACCTTCGGCGCCGAACTGGTCAACCCCTCCCGGATGAGCAAGCTGGCGCTGGCGCTTTTCGGGAAGCTGGGCATGAGCATGACCCGCAAGGCCCTCGCCAAGGACCTGGCGGAAATCGCGGCCAAGGCTGAGTCGCTCCACAGGGCCGAGACGGTCTAATGGCGCAGGGCACCCCGGCCGCGAGCTCGCCGAAAGCGCGCCAGGCCTCCAAAGCACCCAAGGTCACCCCGCCGCGGCTCAGCCCGGTCCGGCTGGCGGAGCTCACGGAGGACCCCTCCCCGGACTTCCAGTCCGGGGAGCGGTACGACGGCGTCCGGTACAGCAAGGCCTCGGCCGACGGGCTGGACCTGGGCGGCACCGACTTCGCCGAGTGCGAGTTCCAGGGCGTGTCCTTCAACGAGACCCAGCTGCGGGGCGCCTCTTTCCGCGACTGCATCCTGGCCGAGGTGTACGCGCCCGTATTCACGGCCGCCCGCAGCACCCTGCGCGACGTCGAGATCGGCAACCCCCGCTGGGGTTCCGCGGAACTCTATGAAAGCGGCTGGCAGTCGGTAAGGATCGACGGCGGCAAGCTCGACTACGTGAACCTGCGCGGCTCCAAACTCACGGACGTGCAGATCAGCGACTGCATCATCAACGAACTGGATCTGGGATCCTGCGCGGCGACCCGGGTGGCGCTGAAGAACTGCACCATCGGCACCCTCGACGTCGCCGGGGCCCGGTTCAAGGACTTTGACATCCGCGGCACCGACTTCCGTGCCATCAGCGGACTGGAAAGTCTCGCCGGCCTCGTCATCGACGACTACCAGCTCGGACTGCTGGCCCCGCTGATGGCGAGCCACCTCGGCGTCGTCGTGGTGTAGTCGGCGTCGTCGTCGCGTAATCCTGCGGGGCTTTGATTGACCCCCTTGCCCCGCCGTGTAATCTTTATAGAACGAACGGTCGGTAAATTGGCGCGCCGGCGGGTCGAAGGTGGATGCCGCGGCCGGTGAGAGTTCTTTAGATGACAGATTCGATGACAGAGACGTTTATCGCGTGAAGGGTGTACCCATGGCATCAGCAGCAGCAGGACCACAGGCATTTCTCGTAGGCGGCGCCCGCACCGCGGTGGGCCGCTACGGCGGGGCACTCTCCGCGGTCCGCCCCGATGACCTGGCTGCCCTGGTGGTCCGCGAGGCTGTGGCCCGTGCCGGACTGGACCCCGACAGCATCGACGAGGTCATCCTGGGCAACGCCAACGGCGCCGGTGAGGAAAACCGCAACGTCGCCCGGATGGCCACCATCCTGGCCGGGCTGCCGCTGCACATCTCCGGCATCACCGTGAACCGGCTCTGCGCGTCCGGCCTCAGCGCCATCATCATGGCCAGCCACATGATCAAGTCCGGTGCCGCGGACATCGTGATCGCCGGCGGCGTGGAATCCATGAGCCGCGCCCCCTGGGTCCAGGAGAAACCCCGGACCGCCTTCGCCAAACCGGGCGAAATCTTCGACACCTCCATCGGCTGGCGCTTCGTGAACCCGCTGTTCCAGAAGGGCGAGCTCTCCCGCGGCGGCAAGATGACCTACTCCATGCCGGAAACGGCCGAGGAAGTCGCCCGCGTGGACGGGATCACCCGCGAGGACGCCGACGCCTTCGCCGTCCGCTCCCACGAGCGCTCCCTCGCGGCCATCGCCGCCGGCCGCTTCGCCGATGAGATCGTCCCCGTCACCGTCAAGTCCCGCAAGGGCGAAACCGTCGTCGACACCGACGAGGGCCCCCGCGCCGGCACCACAATGGACGTCCTCGCCGCCCTGCGCCCCGTCGTCGCCGGCGGCTCGGTGGTCACGGCCGGCAACTCCTCCACCCTCAACGACGGCGCCTCCGCCATCATCGTCGCCTCCGAGGCCGCCATCGAACGGCTCGGCCTCACGCCGCGCGCCCGGATCATCGACGGCGCCTCCGCCGGCTGCGAACCCGAAATCATGGGCATCGGCCCCGTCCCGGCCACCCGGAAAGTGCTCGCCCGGACCGGCCTCAGCGTCGGCGACCTCGGCGCCGTCGAACTCAACGAAGCCTTCGCGACCCAGTCGCTGGCCACCATGCGCCGGCTCGGCCTGGACCCCGAGATCGTCAACCGCGACGGCGGCGCCATCTCCCTGGGGCACCCGCTGGGTTCGTCCGGGTCCCGCCTCGCGATCACCCTGCTGGGCCGGATGGAGCGCGAGGACGCCCGGATCGGCCTCGCCACCATGTGCATCGGCGTCGGCCAGGGCACCGCGATGCTGCTGGAGCGCGTGTAATGGCGGCCGCCGCGACGGGTCTGGACCCGCAGGACTTCAGCACCCTGCTGGTCGACGAGCGCGAAGACCGGCTGGTGGTGCTCCTCAACCGGCCCGAGGTCCGCAACGCGATCGACCAGCAGATGGTGGACGAACTGCACGCCGTCTGCGCCGCGCTGGAGCAGACCCCGAAGGTGCTCATCATCGCCGGCACGGATGGCGTCTTTGCCTCCGGCGCGGACATCGGGCAGCTGCGCGAACGCCGCCGCGACGATGCCCTGCAGGGCATCAACTCCACCATTTTCGTGCGGATCGCCAAGCTGCCAATGCCGGTCATTGCGGCCCTGGACGGCTTCTGCCTGGGCGGCGGCGCCGAACTCGCGTACGCCGCGGACTTCCGGATCGGCACCCCTTCGGTGCGGATCGGCAACCCGGAAACGGGACTGGGCATCCTTGCCGCCGCCGGCGCGAGCTGGCGGCTGAAGGAGCTCGTGGGGGAGCCGGTGGCCAAGGAAATCCTGCTGGCCGGCACCGTGCTGCGCGCCGAGCGGGCCCTCGCCGTCAACCTCATCACCGAGATCCACGAGGCATCCGAGCTGATGGCGGCGGCCCACGCCCTGGCCGATAAGATCGCCGGGCAGGATCCCCTCGCAGTCCGGATCACCAAGTCGGTGTTCCACGCCCCCGCCGAGGCCCACCCGCTGATCGACCAGCTGGCGCAGGGGATCCTCTTCGAATCCCAAGCCAAGTTCGACCGCATGCAGGC
>DASWAW010000163.1:0-1740 GCA_036390955.1 Arthrobacter sp. | reverse complement strand
TCGCGCATCATGGCGCGCAGTTCGCCGTTCGCGCGGCGGGCCTCTTCCGGCGTCGCGACCTGCTCGTTGAGGCGGCGTTCCAGCTCGTGCTGCAGACCCACCATGGACTCCAGCACGTCCATCGGGAGCCGCGAACTGATGCGGATCTTGGGCAGCTTGAGGGACTCGTAGATGGGGCTGCGCTGGTAGCGTTCCAGCTCGATCTCCAGGGCGGCGCGCCGGTTGGGCGGCTCCGCGCCGAGCAGCTCGTCGATGCTGACGCCCAGAGCCGCCGCGAGCTGCTGGAGCAGGCCCAGTTTGGGTTCGCGCTTGCCGTTTTCGATCAAGCTCAGCTGGCTCGGGGCCGTTCCGACCGTGGCGCTCAGGTCATCGAGTGTGAGTCCGGCGGCTTTGCGGAGGTGGCGGACGCGGCGGCCCATGCTGATGACGTCCACCTCCGGGACGGCAGGGGAGGCGGCTGAGGCGGGGCGATTCCAGCTGGCGGGGTGCATTTCTTGAGAATACGCGAAGAAGTGCATTTCTTTCCACTCCTTTGGTCTAGAAAGACCCTTGAAAGTACAGAAAAGTAGGTCTTACGGAAAAGTTACACCGCACCGGATCAGCCAGTCGCACTGCGAGGAAGCAGTACAGCCGGCCCGGGGCCCCACTAAGGAGACAAAGATGACTGCAGCATTTGAGCCCACCCAGACGCCCGAACAGCAGGCCGCCGCACTGGAGCTCGAGTGGGCTGCCAACCCGCGCTGGGAAGGTGTCACTCGGGATTACAAGGCCTCCGACGTCGTCCGCCTCCGCGGCCGCGTCTCCGAGGAACACACCCTGGCCCGCCGGGGCTCCGAGAAGCTGTGGAAGCAGCTGACCACGGAGCACAAGGAAGGCAAGTACACCAACGCCCTGGGCGCCCTGACCGGCAACCAGGCAGTGCAGCAGGTCAAGGCCGGCCTCCGTGCCATCTACCTCTCCGGCTGGCAGGTCGCCGCCGACGCCAACAACTCCGGCCACACCTACCCGGACCAGTCCCTCTACCCGGCCAACTCGGTCCCCACTGTGGTCCGCCGCATCAACAACGCCCTGCTCCGCGCCGACCAGATCGAGTTCTCCGAAGGCATCCAGACCGTCGAGGACTGGATGGTCCCGATCATCGCCGACGCCGAGGCTGGCTTCGGTGGCCCGCTCAACGCCTACGAGCTGATGAAGTCCATGATCCAGGCCGGCGCCGCGGGTGTGCACTGGGAAGACCAGCTCGCCTCGGAGAAGAAGTGCGGCCACCTCGGCGGCAAGGTCCTGATCCCCACCCAGCAGCACGTCCGCACCCTGAATGCCGCCCGCCTGGCGGCCGACGTCGCGGGCACCCCGTCCGTGATCATCGCCCGCACCGATGCCGAGGCAGCCACGCTGATCACCTCCGACGTCGATGAGCGCGACCAGGAATTCGTCACCGGCGAGCGCACCGCGGAGGGCTTCTACAAGGTCCGCAACGGGATCGAACCCTGCATCGCCCGTGCCAAGGCCTACGCCCCGTACTCCGACCTCATCTGGATGGAAACGGGCACCCCGGACCTGGAGCTGGCCCGCAAGTTCGCCGAAGCCGTCAAGGCCGACTTCCCGGACCAGATGCTCTCCTACAACTGCTCCCCGTCGTTCAACTGGAAGAAGCACCTCGACGACGCCACGATCGCCAAGTTCCAGCGCGAACTCGGCGCCATGGGCTTCACCTTCCAGTTCATCACCCTGGCCGGCTTC
>DASWAW010000162.1:0-4563 GCA_036390955.1 Arthrobacter sp. | reverse complement strand
ACAGACCGGCAACCAGTTCATGGTCGCCGCCTACGCGGCCCTCGGAGGACAGGTCCAGCGCTTCCGCCTCTTCGGGGGAGTGGGCATCACCGATGCCGAGAATGCCATCGCCGAGCACCAGTCCGTCCTGGACGCATTTGCCACGGGTGACCCGGAGCAGGCAGCACTTGCGATGGCTGACCACGTGAAAAAGGTACGCGGCCGCGCCATCGCCGACGCTCCGGCAGGCTGACCCGGGCCTGAGTTTTTCCGGCGGGCCTCGGGCCAGGGCTGCATTCCGCGCTTTCCCGCACCCCGGGACAAGAGGCCCGGGAGACGAGGCCCTCCGGTCCGGGAGAAGAAGCCGCCCGAATTTCTCACGGGACCCCTTCCTCCGCCAGGCATTGCCCTATAGGATCTTCGATTACTGCCACAAGCTGCGAATGTGATCTTGACAACACCATTGTGGATAGTAGATCCTATAGGAAACAGGATTCCACGAAGGAGTGAACCCATGGCCTATACAGCCGAAAACTGGCCGATCACCGCGGCGCTGCTGCAGTTCCCCGGCGTCGACGCCGCTGGAACCCACATCAACGACGCCGAGGCCTCCGCCTGGGCCGAAGTCCTCACCGAGGTTAAGGACGCAGGCTTCGCCGATGCGGACCTCACCGACAGCTGGGTCCGTCCCGGTGACCTGAGCCCCGCCCGCCTTGCCGAGTTCAAGCAGACCGCTGAGAATGTCGGCATCGGCATCCCGGTCATCTCCGCCATCCGCCGCAGCGTGATCGAGGAAGGCAACTGGGAAGCGAACCTCGCGTACAGCCACCGCACCATCGACGCCGCCGCCGAACTGGGCTGCGAGGTCGTCTCGTTCGGGCTGCACCAGGCCATCACCGCCGAGCAGCAGAAGCAGCTGTGGTTCTGGACCCTCGAGGGGTACAAGGACCCGGTGGGGGACAAGGAAACCTGGGGCAAGGCCGTAAGCCGCCTGCGGGAACTCGGCCGCCACGCGGCCGACGTCGGCGTCCTTCTTTCACTCGAAATGTACGAGGACACCTACCTCGGCACCGCCGATTCCTCCGTCCAGCTGGTCCAGGACATCGGGCTGGCCAACGTCGGCATCAACCCTGACATCGGCAACCTCATCCGGCTGCACCGCCCGATTGAGGACTGGCGCGAGATGGTCGCCAAGACCCTGCCGTACTCCAACTACTGGCACATGAAGAACTACATCCGCGACGAGGACGTGGCCCGCGACACTTACGTCGCGATGCCGGCCCCGATGGAAAGCGGCCTCATCAACTACCGCGAGGCGTTCAAGGTGGCGCTCTCCGTTGGCTTCCAGGGCATCCTCTGCACCGAGCACTACGGCGGCGACGGCCTCAGCGTGACGGCCAGCAACCAGGACTACCTCCGCCGCCAGGTCCTGCCGAAGACCGACGGCTACGCACTCGGCACGAGCCAGGTGGCACAGGGCCGGCAGCTGCCCGCAGCCACGGCACTCGCCGGCGTCTGACCCCGCGTCTGACCCGGTATCTGGTGCGGCCGTCAAGCCGTTTGGGGGCGGCCGCACCACCCCGGCTCCACCTCAGCTCTCTACCCCCGGCAACACTTCTCCAACACGGATTCAATGAGGAACCATGACCCAGATCTTCGACAATCCCGCTGATTTCGCGGATGAGGCACTGGACGGCTTCGTTGCCGCCAACCGCGGCTACGTGGCCCGTGTCGACGGCGGCGTCGTCCGCTCCACCGAGGTCCCGGCCGGTCAGGTCGCCCTGGTGGTCGGCGGGGGGTCCGGGCATTACCCGGCCTTCGCCGGCCTCGTCGGGCCCGGCCTGGCCACCGCCTCGGCCTGCGGCAACATGTTCGCCTCGCCCGCGGCCGGCCAGGTCTACCGCGTGGCCAAGGCCGCCAACGCCGGCGGCGGCGTGCTGCTGAGCTACGGCAACTACGCCGGCGACGTCCTGCACTTCGGCCAGGCGCAGCTGCGCCTCAACGCCGAAGGCATTGAAACCCGCACCGTCCTGGTCACCGACGACATCGCCAGCGCCCCGCTGGACCAGATGGAGAAGCGCCGCGGCATCGCCGGGGACCTGACCGTCTTCAAGATCGCCGGAGCCGCCGCTGAGGCCGGACTGAGCCTGGACGACGTCGAACGGCTGGCCATCCGGACCAACTACCGCACCCGCTCCCTCGGCGTGGCCTTCGACGGCTGCACCCTGCCCGGCGCGGAGGCGCCGCTGTTCACGGTCCCGGCGGGGCACATGTCCCTCGGGCTGGGCATCCACGGCGAACCCGGCATCTCCGACCACCCCATGCCCACCGCCTCTGAACTGGCTGAACTGCTGGTCAGCCGGCTCCTGGCCGACAAACCGGACGACGCCGGCACCCGCGTGGTCGCAATCGTCAACGGCCTCGGCACGGTCAAGTACGACGAACTCTTCCTGCTGTTCGGCAAGATCGAGAAGCTCCTCACCGCGGCCGGACTCACCGTGGTGGAGCCCGAATGCGGCGAACTCGTCACCAGCCTGGACATGTCCGGTCTGTCCCTGACCCTGCTGTGGCTGGACGAGGAACTCGAGCAGTACTGGGCCGCCCCGGCCGACACCCCCGCGTTCCGCAAGGGAAACCTGGCGCCCCGCGCCCGCCGCGAACTCGCCGGCCCGGAAGCTGCCGAAACCGCCGACGTGGAACGGCCCACCGCCGCGGCGGCAGCCCTCGGCCGCCTGGCCGCCGACCTCCTGGGCCAGACCCGGCACGTGATCATTGAACATGAGGAAGAACTTGGCCGGCTGGATGCCGTCGCCGGCGACGGCGACCACGGGATCGGCATGCGCCGCGGCGTCGATGCGGCAGTCGCCGCAGCCGAACAGGCCGCGGCGGGCGACGGCGGCGCGTCGCCGTCGCGCCTCCTGACCGCTGCGGGGGAGGCCTGGAGCGAGCGCGCCGGCGGCACCTCGGGGGCGCTCTGGGGCTCGGCGATCATCGCCGCCGGCCAGGCCCTGGGCAACCAGGACAGCTACAGCGGCGAGGACGCGGCCGCCGCGGTCACGGCCTTCGTTGACGCGATCACCGAGCTCGGCAAGGCCGAATTGGGCGACAAGACCATGGTGGACGCCCTCGTGCCGTTCCGGGACTCCTTCCTCACCGCCTTCGACGCCGGCACCTCAGTGGCCGCCTCGCTCGCCGCAGCAGCGGAAGTAGCCACTGCCGCCGCGGACGGGACGTCCGGACTGCGCCCGCTCAAAGGCCGGGCCCGCCCGCTCGCCGAAAAGAGCCTCGGCCACCCCGACCCCGGCGCGGTGTCCTTCGCACTCATCGCCACCCGGATTTCTGCACACACCGATACTTCCAGCACAGGAACGCGGCCCGCCAACTCCGAGCCGTCGGAACAAGGAGCAAAAGCATGAGCACAACAACAGGCTGGCGCATCGTCGTCGGCAACGATGAGGCCGGCGTCGAATACAAGAACGCCCTGAAGGCTCTCCTCGAAGCGGATCCCCGCGTGGCGTCCGTCCTGGACATCGGCGTCGGACCCGACGACTCCACCGCCTATCCGCACGTGGCCGTCGACGCGGCCCGCAGAGTCGCCGAGGGCGACGCTGACCGGGCACTTTTGATCTGCGGCACCGGCCTGGGCGTGGCCATCGCGGCCAACAAGGTCCCCGGCATCCGCGCCGTCACCGCACACGACAGCTACTCGGTGGAACGGTCCGTGCTCAGCAACAACGCCCAGGTCCTCACGCTCGGACAGCGCGTCATCGGCCTGGAACTCGCCAAAAAGCTCGTCGGCGAATGGCTCAGCCACCGCTTCGACGAAACCTCTTCCTCCGCCGCCAAGGTGGACGCCATCTGCTCCTACGAGCCCGAATACACGAAGGCAGTCTGACCATGACCGAATCAACGAACACCGCAGCCGCCATCAACGCCGCCCGCAAGATCGCCGTCGTCGGCTCCGGTTACATGGGCGGCGGGATCGCCCAGGTCCTGGCGCTCGGCGGCGCCCGGGTCGCCCTGGCCGATGTGTCGGCCGAAGTGGCGCAAAAGAACTACGAGCGGCTGCTGGCCGAATCCGACGAATTCGTCGCCGCCGGGCTGTTCCCGGCCGGCTCCACCGCCGTCCTGAAAGAAAACCTCTGGGCCGCCCGGGACATCGAGGAAGCCGTGGCGGACGCCGACTTCATCGAGGAAGCCGTCCCCGAGATCATCGCGATCAAGCACCAGACACTGGCACGCATCAGCGCCGCCGCCCGCCCGGATGCCATCATCGGCTCCAACACCTCCACAATCTCCATCGCGGAGCTGTCCGAGCCCGTCACCCACCCGGAGCGGTTCCTGGGTGTGCACTTCTCCAACCCCTCGCCGTTCATCCCCGGCGTGGAGATCATCCCTCACGCCGGCACCTCGGCCGCCACGATCGGCGCCGTCCGCGACCTCGTCCACGCCGCCGGCAAGCAGACCGCCGTCGTCAAGGACGTCACCGGCTTCGTGCTCAACCGCCTCCAGTACGCCCTGTTCCACGAGGCCGCCCAGCTGGTGGAGCAGGAAATCGCGACGGCGGAGGACATCGACACCCTG